>CADBOY010000128.1 GCA_902796405.1 uncultured Lachnospiraceae bacterium
ACATTGACCGCCGGATTCAGATTCTTGAGACATACCGGAAATACGAATTCGATGAGAAATGGGCTTACCGGCTGGCGGAGCTCTATCAGATCGCCGGGCGCAAGGACGACTGCGTGGCCCTGTGCGATGAGATCATCCTGTGGTTCGGCGTCGGTTCTTATGTCGAGAAGGCCATGAAGCTCAAGGAGCAGTATGAGCCCCTCACTGCCGAACAGGAAGAGCGGCGCGAGAACCGGTCGTTCTATGAAGCCAAAGTACAGGCCGTCGCCGATGAGATGGCTGCCGCTGCACAGAGCGGTGCGCAGCAGAAGGAGCCAGCCAGCGGCGCTTCCGATCAGGAAGAAGTCTCTTCTCTGGACGCACCGGAGAGCGAGGCTGCACCGATAGAAGAACCCGCCTTCGAAGACGGAGAACTCCCGGCCATCGCCATTTCCAGTGAAGTCGCATCCGCCGCCATCGGCGACACGGGAAAGATTCAGCTGGCTGAGGATGATGCGGAATCTGCAGCGGAGGACGGTAGTCAGGACGATCCCGAATCTGCCCGGATCATGGCAGAAGCAGAGAGCCGGGTCGCAGAAGCCGCCCTGAAATCCCCTGAGGAACGGGACGCTGTCGCGGCGCTCGCCGCAGCAGTCCAGGAATACGAAGGTGAGGAAGCAGCAGAGGCTGCAGAGACCGCAAATGCGGCAGAGATAGTGGATACCCCTGTGACAGTGGACAGCCACGGATCGTCGGGTGTCCAGGAGGCAGCAGACATTCGTGAGGCGGAAGGCAGCCACAAGAATGAGAATGGACACGAAGAGCTCCTCTCTTCTCCTGCAGAATCGCCGGAACCGGCGGAATCCGTCACGGCGGAATCGCCGAAGCATTCAGCGGATGCACCGACAGATTCACCCAGGCATACGGCTGGCATGACGACGGCATCATCAAGGCATGCGGCTTCATCGGAAGAATCGCCGAAATCCAAACATTCCGAGGCAGCGGAAAAACCGGCCTCTTCTCATTCCCCTGAGAGCCTGTTTGAAGCCCTTCGTGCAGTCATCCCAACGGCAAGGAAACAGGAATCTCCGAAGCACTGGAGCCATGAACCGGCCCGCGCCAAAAAGCAGAGTGCCGAACCGGAAAGCACGGCAACAGCCGACGAAAAGGCAGCGCCAACCGCAGGCCCCGATCGGAAGGCAGAGCCGGAGTCAGAGCAAGCACCGATCCCGGCGCCGGAAGCAGAGTCCAGGCCAGCAGAGACATCAATGCAGGCACCTGGATCAGAACCGGAGCCAGTAGAATCTGCGGTGCAGGCACCGGAACAGAAACCAGAGCCAGTAGAATCCGCAGTGCAGGCACCGGAACAGAAACCGGAGCCAGAGGAAGCAGCGGAACCAGAACAAGAACCGGAACCCGCTGTGGACAGCAAGCCGGAACCGGAACCCGCAGCGGATGATAAACCAGTATCTGAACCTGCACCTGCTGAAGAGGTAACCCCGGAACCGGAGTTAGAATCTGAATCAGTACCGGAATTCGAGGAAGACAACAGGATGGAGTCGGAACCCGCAGCGGATAACAAAGCGGGATCCGAATCTGCACCTGCCGAAGAAGGAATTCCGGAACCCGAACTGGAATCCGAACCAAAACCGGAATTCAAGGAAGACGACAGGCCGGAGCCTGAGCCTGATGAAGACGAAAATTCCGAACTGACGCCAACGCCTGCCGATGAGAAAACTTCGGAACTCCCGCTGGATGACACGCAGGAACTTTCTTCGGAACCGGATACCACCCGAAGAATTCCCCCGATTCATTCCGGCAGCTCGGAGGCCACACAGAATCTTCGAAGTATTCTCCGCAGCACAATCGGAACAGTGGGAAGCCGTCCCCTGCCGGAGGAGCCGGAAGAAGAACCGCTGGACACTCCGTTCAATACCGAAGGAATCGATTCAGACGGCGAAGAGGGATCCCTGCAGGACGCCAATATTCTTCCTGTTCTGTCTTATGAAGAAACCGAGCGCGCGGTCTGGGAAGACCAGACTCGCCGCCGTAATGCAATAGAACCACTGGAGAGCCACGAAATGGAACATTGTATCTTTATCAGCGCCGCATCCACGGATGAAGGCATCAACAAGGCCATCGAAGCACTGGACAATTATTACCACGCACGCGACATGGAGGTCGGCCAGATCGCCAAGATTCTCGGCGAAAAGCTGAACCGCCGCGGTCTGCGGCGCTCTCTGCCGCAGCTTGGCAGCAAGGACCTGATCATTGACAAGGCCGGCGCCCTGTCGGACGAGATGCTCGGAGAACTTCTGGAAGTCATGGAACACGATGACCCGGACAAGGTTTTCGTTCTTCTGGATACCCCGGAAGAGGTGGAGACGCTGAAGGAGCGGGTCCGCTCCATGATCCGCACGCCGGAGAGTGAGACCGCCGCCTCTTCCGCCGCACCGCAGAACAGCTCGTCTGCTGCGGATGCCGTAAAGAAGCCGGCTGCTGCACAGAGTCAGCCTTCCGGACGGACGCAGGCTGCTCAGAGTCCGGATTCCGCGCAGACCGCGGAGCCCGTTTCCCGTGAGAAGAAACCGGTCCGCAAAGTGCGCAAGCTGAACTTCGAGAGAATTGACGCGCATCAGGAACTTTCCGAGAAGGATTTCATCCGCTACGCCGATTACTACGCCAACGAGATCGAGTGCGTGATCGATGATTCCGGATTTGACGCACTTGAGTCGGAGCTGGAGGATATCCGCCGTGAGGATGGCGCACTGACCGCCGGAGAGGTGCGGGAGATCGTCGAGGATGCCGCCGAGCACGCGAACAAGGCTACCATCAAGAGACTGTTCTCCGCCAAATACGACAAGGAAGGCTTCCTCATTCTCCGCCGCCGCGATTTCATCTGATCCGGCGAGAGCCGCAGCCTCCGTCTGGAACACATAGAATCATCTACTGCCGGCCCCGCCTCACACAGCGGCCGGCAGTTCTGTCATCTGCCGAAGACAGAGATACCATTCGGATCCATTCGGATTGAGGAGGTCTTACTTGAGCACTGCAATATTCATCATTGTACTTGTCATCTTCGCTGGATTCATCATCCACGGCTGCGTCAAAGGATTTCTCCGCATGCTTCTGTCTGTCGCGTCCCTGATTCTCGCAGTGGTACTGGTCCACTACGTGCAGCCGTATGTGCAGGATATCCTTACCCGTTACACGCCACTGGAGAGCCAGATCGAATCGGCGGTCTACTCCAACATGTCATCGGCTCTCCGCTCGGCCCTTCCCGATGGATGGAAGTCCTCGGATGGTCTGGATCTGTCCTCCGGAGGCAGCGGCTCCGCAACCACCGCCGAGTCGTCAGCGGCCGATGCCGGAAATTCCACTGCAGCCGCTGCGGCAAATGCGGCGGGGGCGGCGCAGGCCGCCGGAAGCAGCGGTGGTACCGCGGCAGGATCCTCCGCCAGCAGTGGCACGTCCGGGGAAACCGGCGCGGCGAATGCCGGAAATAATACCGGAAATGCATCTGCAGACTGGCTGAGCGGGATCCATCTCAGCCCGGAGCAGCAGAATGACTGGATGGACCTGGCAGGAATCCCCTCAGCCATTCAAAGCGACGTGGCAACCACGGCTACGGAAACCGCAGACGCCTTTGCCCTCTCAGTGAGCCAGGCCATTGCCGGCGTCGTCCTGAAGATTATGAGCTGGCTGATTGCCTTCCTGATTGTCTTCCTTCTTCTGAAACTGATCTCCGGCGCAGTCGGTCTGGCGGGAAAGATTCCCGTTATCCATGGAATCAATTCCTTCTTCGGAGGGGTCCTCGGACTCCTTGAGGCCCTCTTCGTGCTGTGGCTGCTCTGCCTGCTGCTGACCTCCGTTCTCCCTTCGCCCGTCGGAACCGACATCATGCAGGCCGTCCAGGAACACCCCTTCCTGGTATTTCTGTATGAACACCTGGTTCAGATCGGGAACTTCGTGTAATGACCAAAAGCCGCCGGGACAGCGGATCTGCTGTCTCCGGCGGCTTTTGCTTTTCGTTGTTTTCTTATTGTCTGTCTCACATTATATGGGGGTGCCGGTTCCGCTCCTCACGGCCACTGCACCCCCGCACCCCGGCCACAGTCCTTTGTCTGCTGCCTAGGTTACCCCGGTTCTCCGAACCCTGGAGATCATCCGATGTGCAGTTCTCTCGACCGGAACGAGCCGTAGAGAATTATGATTCCCGTGATCAGCAGGTAGATGGCGATCAGAATGCTGATCGCGGCGGAGGCCTGCGGCAGGAAGATAAAGATCAGCGCGACGATCAGGTTCAGGATACCGCTCACCGTAAGCCATCCGGTATCTTCCGCTCCGAAGAATCTCATGCGGTTGGCCGCGGAGAGCTGGGAGATGCCCCACGCCATCATATTGATGGCAATCAGAAACGCGAATGTCGCGAGCATCGTCTCAGACGGTGATGTGAGCAGCAGCACGCCAAGCATCACGTTCAGGATGCCGGAGAGCACGCCCCCGCCGAGCCGCAGATAGACCGGAATGGCCATATACCCGGCGATCTCCATGATTCCTATGACGATCAGAGCCACTGACGCCAGGATCTCCAGAAACAGCATGGAGCGCAGAGGAAATATCAGACACAGGATACCCAGAACGACCATGACAATGCCGGCGATCAGGCCATGGCGGCGGTATCGGCGCACATTGTCATTCCAGAAATTCCGGAATTCCTCCCGGTAATCTCTTCCGTTATCATAGAATAGCATATTTCTCCCTTCTTTCTGAATCATGTGCAGGGCACTTTACAGATACTCTGTGCGATTTTAGTATAACATACTCTGAATAATCCGCCACGAACCTCCGGACGACACTTCACGCAATCTGTCATACGTTTTTCCTTAAGCAGCAGCGACAGAGTCCGCCCGGACCGGCAGCACATGGAACCGGAGGGTCCGCCCAGACCGGCAGCAAGTAGAACCGGAGAGTCTGCGGAACGTCCAAATGCCGCCGCAGGCCATCCGGAAAAACGCCGAACAGGAAGTTAGCCGCTTTTTGTTCCTTGACTCCCGCATTTTCCGCGTATTACCATATACTTACCGGAACGGTAAGTGGGAATGACATCATAACGCTCCGGCTGCCACGCCGCCAGCAGAGAAAGAAGAGAGGAGAATCCTGCCGCAGGCACTCTGAACGCCCTGCCGGCAGCCAGGAAGAAAAATGAGTAAAACCAGCAGTAATACCTGCGATAAGCTTTCATGGACCGTCGGGTTCTCCGTTGCGCTCGGAGTTCCGCTTCTGATCATCCCGTCCATTGAATATTTCGCCATATACGCGGCCGCGTTCTCAGTCTTCATCTGGGGAATTTCCGTCCTTGAGGGCTTCATCCAGAACATGGCATACGGAGAGATGGCCGTGGACTTTCCGGATGCCTCCGGACTCCCGGGCTTCGCCGAGAAAATACTCGGCGGCAGCGGGCACGGCGCACAGCAGATTGCCGGCGGTTTCTGCGCATGGGGCTACTGTCTCGCCTGGATCCCGATTCCTTCGATCTTCACAATCACCATTGTTGATCTGCTGATCGGCATCTGTCCTGCGCTGGAGGCTGTGCCGCGGCTCGTTCTGATTCTGATCATCGGCGCTGCTGTCCTTATCATGATGCTCCTCATGAACCGAAAAGGGCTCTCCAGCCACGCCGGACTGCAGTATGCGCTGAACATCATCTCACTCGTACCGCTCATCGTCCTCGCCCTGTACCCTCTCGTCACAGGCCAGGGACACCTCTCGAACATCTCGCGGCACCTGTTCCCCGACAGCTTCCGCTTCGATGCGAAGACCCTCTTTCTGATGTTTGGTCTGTTCGGCATGGCAGAGTGGAGCGCCTGCGCCTGGGAGACAGCTGCCATATACGGCCCGGAATACCGCGATCCAGTAAAAGACACTCCCAAAGCACTCATTTCCTGCGGACTCGTGTGCCTTGTGATGTTTCTCCTGATCCAGATCTCCTGCGTGTCCGTACTCGGCGTCGATACCCTGAGCACAACAAAACGGCCCGCCATGCTGCTTCTCGCCGAGCAGTCCTTCGGAGAGGCCGGCGGCGTCATCGCGGCACTGATCCTGATCATCGCGATGTTCACGATCATCCAGACCGGATTCTCGGGCTCTTCCCGGGCAATGAAGTCCATGTCCGACGCGGACATGCTCCCGCCGTTCTTCGGAAAGACCAACCAGTATGGTATGCCGCAGAACGCCATGCTCTTCATCATGGCGATCAACGTCGTCTTCTTCCTGATGCAGGACTCCTCGACAATCGTCGCGGCATCCTCGATGGGATACAGTATCGCAAACAGTCTCTGCCTCTTCGCGTACGCAAGGCACAAGAGAACGAAGAACCGGGAGCGCGGACACAGACAGTCCGCCGGGTTTGCGATGCCGTCGTTCTGGTATATTCCGGCTGCTGTATTCTCCGTCATCAATTTTCCGATCTTCTTCCTCGGGCTGATGTATCTGATGAAGCTCGATTACGGCATGCCAACCGTGTTCCTCGCTCTCGGTGTGCTTGCCCTGTTCTTCCCGCTGTACACATGGAACCGGCAGCGCCTGAAAAAGAGGCGGGCCTGAAATCCGGCGGAAACCGGCCGCTCATGAAAAAGAAGCGCGCCTGAAATCCGGCGGAAACCGGCTGCTCATGAAAAGAAGCGCGCCTGAAATCCGGCGGTATCCCGACGGACCCCAGCCACTCCCGGATGATCTCTTCTTTACACTTCTTCGCACGCGACGAAATGTCCCGGTTCTGCCTCGCGCAGAACCGGTTTTTTCTTACGGCAGTCTTCACATGCCTTCGAACACCGGTCACAGAACGGACAGCCAGGCGGCATATTCAGAGGACTCGGTGCCTCCCCCCGGATCACGGGAATCTCCCGCGAGAAATCCATGTGAATATCAAAGATCGAATCCAGCATGGCCTTCGTATAAGGATGCAGAGCGTGGTCCGCTACGTCCTCAGCGTCCAGTATTTCAACGACATGACCGAGATACATCACTGCCACGCGGTCCGCAAAAGAAGACACGAGAGCCAGATCATGCGACACGAATCCGATCGAAATCTCTCGTTCCCGCTGCAGACGCGACAGAATGTCCAGAACATTTTTCTGTGCCGCAACGTCAAGAGCCGACGTTGCCTCGTCGCAGAGAAGAATTTCCGGGTCCGGAGCGAGCGCTCGGGCGATTCCCACGCGCTGACGCTGCCCACCGCTCATCTGGTGCGGATAGCGGTCCGCAAAACTTTCCGGAAGATCCACCGCCTTCAGCAATTCCCTCTCACGACTCGCCCGCTCACTTTTCGGCACCGCAGCATAATTTCGAATCGACTCCTCAATGATCTCTCCAGCCCGCATGGCCGGATGGAAGGCTTCCATCGGATCCTGGAAGATCATCTGGATGTGCCGGTGCATCTGCCGGCGCTCCTCTCCCCGCAGGTTTGTGATCTCCCACCCCTGAAAGAAGATGTGCCCGGAGGATGGCTTCTCGATGCCGCACAGCATGCGAAGCAGAGTGCTCTTGCCGCACCCGCTCTCTCCGACAATTCCCAGGGTTCGGCCCTTTTCGATCTCCAGGCTCACATCCTCGCAGGCCGTCAGAATACGCCCCTTCGCCGCAGGGAACTGTTTTGTCACATGTTTCGCGGTCAAAATTCCCTTGTTTTCTTCTGCCCCTTCACTCATGCTCCCACTCCTCTTAGCGCAGGCACCGCCGCGAGCAGTTCCTTCGTATAATCCGACTTCGGGTGATGCAGAATCCCGTCCCGGCTGCCGTGATCGACCAGTTCGCCATCCTTCAGGACATAGATATCGTCCGACATGTACGCGGCCAGCGCCAGATTATGCGTAATCATCAGGATCGCCGCGTCGCTGATATGGCGAAGTTCCATCATCTGCCGCACGATCTGCGCCTGCGTCGTCACGTCCAGCGCACTGGTCGGCTCGTCCGCGAGCAGAAGCTTCGGCTGAAAGGCCAGAGCCATCGCAATGCCGACACGCTGCCGCATCCCGCCAGAGAGTTGGAAGGGATAGCTGTTCATGATATTCTCCGGATCGGGAAGCCGGACCTTCTTCAGCATCTCCCTGCTGGTCTCCCACGCTTCCTGTTTCGAGACATTCTCATGCGCCCGCAGATATTCGGTAAACTGCTTGCCGATGGTCATCACCGGATCCAGCATGGCCCCGGTATCCTGCGCGATCATGGTCACCGACTGACCGCGGATTTTTCTCCAGTCCTCTTCGGTATTGCCCAGAACAGACCTTCCTTCCAGCAGAATATCCCCGCTCCCGATATGGCCATTTCCCGGAAGAAGGCCCAGGATGGACTCCAGAATCGTGGTCTTCCCGCTCCCGCTCTCTCCCACCAGCATCGCGATGCTGCGCGGCTTCAGGTTCAGCGAGAAATGTCGGACCGCCGGCTCGTGATTTCCATAATGAATGCTGACATCCTTCATTTGCAGAATATATTCCATCGTAAACTCCACCCGCTCACTCCTCCTGCGCCGTATCCAGCAGGTCGCGCAGGGAATCCCCGATTAGATTAAATACGCTGACCACCAGGAACATTGCAAGACCCGGATAGATCATCAGCCAGGGCGCGATCTGCAGATAGGACCGTCCCTCATTCAGCATCAGCCCCCACTCCGGCGTCGGCGGCTGCGCGCCAAATCCCAGGAAGGAGAGCGCCGCCATCTCCAGCATCATCTTGCCGATATCGGTCGCCGCCGTGACGATCAGCGTCGGCAGAGACAGCCGGAACATGTAGCGCCGCAGAATATATCCTGTCCTCGATCCGGTGAGCACCGCCGCCGCGACATAGTCTCTCTGGCGGATCTTCAGGACCAGGCTGCGTGCCAGTCTGGCGTACTTCGGCCAGCTGACGGCAGCAATCGCCAGCACGGCATTCATCAGATTCGGGCCGAGAATACCGACAATTGCCATCGCAAGAACCAGACCCGGGAAGGCAATCATGATATCGGCGATCCGCATGATCAGCGCATCGATAAAGCCGCCGAAATACCCGGCGATAATGCCCAGGAAGGAGCCGATGCTGAAGATCAGGAAGACCAGAAGAAATGCCGTCGGAACGGAGGTTCTGGCGCCATATACCACTCTCGCGAAGAGATCCCGCCCCAGTTTGTCTGTGCCGAATGGATGAGCCCGGCTCGGCGCCTGCAGCGCATCCATCATCACGGCCGCATTCGGATCCTTTGAAGTCAGGATCTCCGGGAAGATGACGATCAGAAGGATCAGGAAGGCCAGCAGAAGAAGAACGGAGAATACCTTGTGCTTCCAGATGAATGCCGATCTCTTTTTCATGCCCGCCGCCTCGCTTTCGTTCTGGGATCCAGATATTCATAGGATATATCTACGATCAGATTGATCACCATATAGATCAGCGCGGTCCAGAGCACGTACCCCTGTATCAGCGGATAGTCCCGGCTCGTCACGGCCTTCACGGCCAGATTGCCAAGCCCCGGATAGGAGAAGATCACCTCGACCACCGCCGTACCTCCCATAAGAGAGCCAAAGGAAAGTCCCAGCAAAGTCACCAGCGGAAGCAGCGCATTCTTGAAGACATGCCGCCAGAGGATCACGCGGGGCCGGAGTCCCCGGAGTTTTCCGCCCGTCACATAACCCTGCTTCATCTCCTCCAGAATGGCCGCCCGCACCTGTCGGGTGTATGCAGCCGACATGGAGACCGCCAGAGTCACCGCCGGAAGAATCAGGTTCTGGATTCCCGTATCCGAGGACATGACCGGAAGAATCCCCAGTTTCAGCCCGAACGCATTCATCAGCATCAGACCGATCCAGAAGCTGGGCAGAGCATTTCCAATAAAGGTAAGAACGCGGACGATATAGTCCACCGCCTTCCCCTTCTTTACCGCGGTCAGCATTCCCATCGGAACGGAGAACGCCAGCATCAGCACGATAGAAAAAAGGGCGAGCTTCACCGTCGGCCAGAGGCGGGATAACAGGATCTGTGAGACCGGCATGGACATCGTGTAGGAATTGCCCAGATCTCCGTGCAGCGCCGCATTCAGCCAGGATACGTACTGCACGAAGAAGGGGCGGTTCAGGCCGAGCTCTTCCCTGGTCTGCGCTATCACATCTGCATTCGGCACACCACCGGAATTGGCGTACATTGCCGTCACCGGATCTCCCGGTGCCAGATAGATCAGGCAGAATGTGATGAAACTGATTCCCAGCAGAACGATCAGGATCTGCAGGATTCTTCTTCCGATGACCTTCGCACTCAACCTACCGCCTCCTCCTTCCGCTCTGCCATAATCCTCACGCTGGCATTCGGCAGTTTCGCGCATTTTCTGGAGATAATGAACTCAAATTCAGCAGTGAAGCAGACCGCCACACATGCCCAGGTGATCGGAAGAATATAACGCATCAAGGGGCCGGCAATCGGCCCCTGCGTCATATCATAATGTTTCGCTTTCATTCCGCTCACTGGCATATCCTCATATTTCTACTGCTGCCTTCATTCCGTACCTTCCCACCTGCACGACAGAATGCACACATGTTTTACCCTTCTTCTTTCTCATTTTCTCCGTTTGGTGATACTCTCTGATACACTTGTATCCGCCCGGTGAGAGAACCGGACGGATACGTATTGGAGGTAACAATTGGGTTGTCAGGATTGTCAGTGTCCGCACGGTCTCTCCGCAGCGGGGAAGCCGCTGACTCCGCTTTGCAGGAATCAGGAGATGTCGGTCTTTTCGTCGACCCAGTAGAAGTCTGCCGGCGTCGCATAGACATTCTTCACATTCTTCTTCGTGACGAAGTTGATGCTCGGATAGCAGTAGTACACCGCAACAGCATCGTTCAGCAGGACCTGCTCTGCCTGCTTCACAAGGTCTTTTCTCTGATCGGTATCCGAGGTCTCGGAAACCTTCTTCATGAGGTCGTTGAACTCCTGGCTTTCATAACCAGTGGCGTTGTAGGAACCGCCCTTGCAGAAATAGGTATTGATCTGGTTTTCCGGATCGCCGCAGTTCATCATGTTGATGCTCATGCAGAGCATATCATAGTTTCCGGAAGCCTGACGGTCCATGACGACCGAAGTATCCTGCACATCCGGGGTCACCTTGATACCGATCTGCGCCATCGCCGTCTGCGTTGCCTCAACCAGGATCTGCTGTTCCGGACGGCCGGTATAGTAGACATAGTCGATATGGATCGCGTTGCCGTTCGGATCCTCGCGGAAACCATCGCCATCGACATCCTTATAGCCAGCGTCATCCAGCAGCTTCTTCGCGTTATCCGGATTGTAGCTGTTGGGATCCTTCAGTTCATTGTAGCCATAGTCGGCGGCGGAAGTCAGAAGCGTATTGCCGGCGGTGTACTGTCCCATCAGGAGCGTATTGCAGAACGTCTTCTTATCCAGATTCTGCAGAATCGCTTTACGGAGGACCTCATCGTGCAGGGCCTTTCCCTCGTTCTGATTCATGAAGCCGATCGTCGTCCGGCCGCTGGTCCCCTTCTCGACGACGAAGTTGTCATCTTTCTCGAACGTACCAACATCGTTCATGCTGAGGTTATACACCGCATCGGCTTCGCCGGACTGAAGAGACATGGTGAGGGCGGACTGATCCTCTGTGTAGATAAAGTCAATCTCATCCAGAGCGACATCACCGCCCCAGTAGTTCTCATTCTTCTTCACCGTGCACTGCTTAGTCGTGATATCGTAGGTATCCAGCACAAACGGACCGGTTGCGATCGGGCCCTTTATCTTGATCTCGGAGTTGTCCACGGATGTGTCAATGATGGTAAACAGCGGATCCGCCAGCTTGTTCGGCATGATCGGCTCCGGGTTCTCTGTCTTGATGGTAACCTTCTGTCCGTCCGCTGTGATCTCGCTCGGCGTGAAATACTCCGGCCCGCGGGTGCCATTCGTGAATACATTCTCCAGAGATGCCTTGACCAGATCACCGGTCAGCTTGTTTCCGTTGGAGAAGGTGACGTCATCGCGAACCGTGAATGTCCATTCGGTATTGTCATCGTTGGTGGCCCAGTCGTCATTCACCAGCCAGCCGGAGATGGACATGTCATCGTTCATCTTCGTCAGCGTCTGACCGATACCGTAACGAAGCGCATACCATCCGTCATATTCCTGCACCGGATCCATGCCGGCTGCCGTCGCCTGGCCGCTGGCGATCTTCAGAACCTTCTTGTCCTCTGCCTCCACCGGCTTTCCCAGCAGAGCCATCGCCGCTGCCATCGCGGCGACGAGTGCCGCGGAAAGCAGGGACTTTGTCCATCCTTTGGTTTTCATGATGCTCTCCCCTCTGCTGCCTGCTTTAGCGCAAAGCAGTTCTCATTGCCGCTGACTTCCTGCCGCCACCTGTTTTTTCCCTTTCCTGTCAGCAGACAGCAGCATGTTAACCTTTTCCTGCTTCAGCTCCTTCACTTTAACAGAATCGGAGTATCGGAAAAAGCCGGTACGGGGGATGTTTTTAGCAGATGCAGGGATTTCAGCAGCCTCACTGGATAATATAGCGGGAAAACGATGACAGACAATATCCCTGTCTGCCTGCCGGTATGCCTGCATCCGTCCAGAGCAACTTCCGAATAGCGGCAGAGATGAGTGATTCCTCGTCACTATTTTCTTGTTCTCTTCTCAAAATGTTGTGCACGCAACATACAAGGTGCACACCTCGCGGTATATTATGCTTGTAAGAAGGTAGAAGAAAGCTCCGGCGGGAGAGCGGATCCCGCAAAAAGGAGGTTTGTCATGTCAGTTAAGATGTTTGGATGCCAGGGAAAAGATCCGACCCCTACGATTACCGAGAAGAAATGCCCCAACTGCGGACATACCATTGAAGTTTTCTCCACAGATACCGAGGTGGTTTGTGATCACTGCGGGTTTACCGTATACAATGACGCGCTCAGCTGCGTGCAGTGGTGCAAATACGCGAAGCTCTGCGTCGGCGAGGAGACCTACCGGAAACTGATGGAGGTCGCTGCCAATCAGAAGGCGCGCGAGGCGCAGGAAAAAGAAGCGGTCTGAACCGGAATACCCGGGAATAGCCGAGACCAGGAAATGACAGAAATCTGTGAATAACAGGATCAGCGAATAACAAGAATATAACAGGATTCAAAGAACGGGGCGATCTGCTCCGTTTTTTGATTCTACCATGATGTACCCCGTTCTGACAGGATCTTTATTCTCTGCATCTGCCCAGAGGAATTGCGGGATTTGTCAGTTCAGATGGCGTACCACGCACTCTGCCTTATCTGAAACCAAAGGTGAAAGGCTGGACGGGATGCTGGTTCATTCACTGTATCCTTGCCATCTCCTGGAATGCCGGGACCAGCGCCGGGTACAAACTATGCCAGACCTGGTAGCGCTCTTCATACCGCGCCGCGGCGTCCGCTTCCGGCACGGTCACGTTCCGAAGCGCCGGGGAGCCTCCCTCCGGATCCTCGTCATCCTGGGATCCGGCTTTCTGGGACCGGTCTGTCCGGAATCCGTTCTCCTGAGCCTCGTCCGTCCGGGAGCCAAATCCGGATTCCGGACGGGAAGATTCTGCGTCCTCTTCCGCCAGTTCTCTCGTCCCCAGGACCTGCTTCGTGCATTCTTCCACACCAGGATATGCGCCGCTTGCCACGGCAGCGAGCATTGCGGCTCCGTACCCCGGCCCCTGCTCCGTGGCCGGCAGTTCCACCGGAATGCCAAGCACATCTGCGAAGATCTGCCGCCAGAGCGGGCTTCTGGCGCCTCCGCCGCAGATGGTTGCCCGTGCCGGCGCGAGCCCCTGCTGCCTCGCGATCTCCAGTAAGTCGCGGATCGCGAAGGCAACGCCCTCCAGCACGGCCTGCGTCATGTCCGCCCGGCTGGTGTCCAGCCGCATGCCGATGAAAGCACCGCGCGCATCGGGATTGTTGTGCGGACTGCGCTCCCCCATCAGATAAGGAAGATAATATACATCATTTCTCCCGAGGCGCTCCGCCGAAATCTTCGCCTGCTCTGCCACATAATCCGAAGTACCGCAGATGTCATCCATCCACCACCGGTTCCCGCTGGCGGCGGACAGAATGCATCCCATCAGATGGTACCCGCCGTCTGCGTGCGGGAAGGAATGCAGCGCATTGTTCGGATCCACGTGAAAATGCCTGCTGGAGAGGAAGAGAGTGCCGGATGTGCCCAGGGAGATATTGGCCCGGCCCTCGCCGACAGCGCCGCACCCCACGGCGGCTGCCGCATTGTCGCCGGCTCCCGCCGCCACCAGAACGTCTTCCGGCAGTCCCAGCTCCCGCGCCGCCTCCGGCGTCACGGTGCCGACCGCCTCATAGCTCTCGAAAAGCCGCGGCATCCTGTCTTCGGTGATACCGGTCAGCTCCAGCATCTCCCGGCTCCACCGCCGGTTCTTCACGTCCAGTAGCAACGTGCCGCCCGCGTCTGACTCATCGGTGGCGTGCACCCCCGTGAGGCGGTATGTGATGTAATCCTTCGGCAGCATGATCTTCCGGATCCGGGCAAACCGCTCTGGCTCATGCTGACGCATCCACAGGAGCTTCGGCGCGGTAAATCCCGCGAACGCGATATTTCCCGTCCACGCGCTGATCTGCTTCCTGCCCACCGTCCCGTTCAGGTACTCGACCTGCTCCTGCGAGCGGCCGTCATTCCAGAGAATTGCCGGGCGGATCACCTGGTCCTCGGCATCGAGAATCACAAGTCCATGCATCTGCCCGCCTGCTGCGATGCCGCGCACCTTGCCGGCGTCAAATCCTGCCAGGAGCTCCGGAATCCCCTCCTTCACGGCTTCCCACCAGTCCTCCGGGTTCTGCTCGGACCAGCCGGGATGCGGATAGAAAACCGGGTACTCCCGGCTCACAATGTTCTCAATCTGGCCGTCCTCCCGCATCAGCAGGAGCTTAACCGCCGAAGTCCCCAGATCAATGCCTATATCGTACATGATGGATTTCCTCCTCTGTCTTCTCTGCTTCTATTCTATCACGACATGATGCGATATCAGCCATTCGAATCTTCCATCTGCCTGCGGCTTCTACCTATTCTGCTAAGTCAAATGACTGACGACGGGTTATATCCCTCGGTAAATAGTCATGGGGCTTGCCTTGGTGCTTCCGAAACCCTCTCAGCGGCTTCAGCACAATAAAAGCCATCGCAATCCTCTCTTCTTAACCGGTGAATTGATTCTTCCCGGTCTCCACCGCTTCCGATACGTACTCTCTATTCGGGACATGTTACAGCAACGCCCCGGGCAGGTTCCGGAGGTCCGACTCATCCGCCTTCGCTCCCTCTCCCGCCCGGGGTGTCTGTTCCTTCTTCTGTCTTATATCTGTTTTATCTTTTTATCTTTCCTTTTTGTTCTTCTTTCTTCCCACCAGGAGCAGTACAAGAACGGAAACGGCAATGGCAAATAGGCTGGCGAATATCGCCACGTTCATACTGTCGCCGGTTTTCGCCGGTTTCTGATTGTCTTTCGTGCTCGGCTCAGTGACCGGCTGCTTTGTCGTCTCGGTTTCCGTTTCCGTTACGGACTCGGTTTCGGTTTCCGTTTCCGTCTCGTTTTCCGGAGTCGCCGGTTTCAGCTTATCCAGCATGGTAACGGAAGCGCTGCTCTGCTGCTGGCCGCCGACGAGAATTTTCCCGTCCCGCGTTACCGTGAAGGCGATCGGATCCGCTGTTTCATATTCTGCCGGCGCTTCAACCTCCTCGAGTATGTAGCTGCCGGGCTTCAGCCTGTCGGTCACGTAGTCATGATCCGCCGCCGTTGTCCACTCCGGCACAACCACATTGCCCTGCTCGTCCGTGATCCGCAGACGGGCTCCGGCCACTCGCTCGCCGCTTCTGCCCTTTTCATCCCTTCTCTTGAGGATGGTAATGGTAAATCCGTTATTCTCCGCCATCTTGGGCTGCAGCGTGATCTCATAGTTCCACGCACTGCCATCCCACATCGGCACCTGTACCAGAACCGGCGCCATGTCTGAGTAATTCGCCGCGGTTCCGGACTTTCCAGTCTCACTCACGAGATAGATGCCGTATTCACTCACGCTAAAGGAAGCAGTCCCGCTGCCATCCGTCGTGACCTGGCTTCCTGCCGGTACCCCGGCATTCAGCACGATGCTCTGCGCGGAGGATGCCGCCGTTATGGCGTCCTCTGTGCTCCCGCCGGAAATATACGCATCCCATCCGTCCACGCCCGAGAATTCTTCCCTCAGCGAATATGTGCCGTCCGAATTCAGATCTGCCACCTTGTACAGCGACAGCTCTGCTCCATCTACACAGACGGTATTCTTCTTCTCATACTCGTCCTGATCCACCAGCGTGACGGAAACCTGACAATCCTTGTCCTCGATGTTGATTCCGGCATACTGGCTTCGATCCGCTGCGCTGACCGGCTGCCCGCTAGCCCCCAGAAGGAGCAGAACCGCCGCCAACGCAGCTGTCAGAATGTTTCTCCTTGATCTTATCATACTCCCTCCTCCGGTTTATGGGTTATACCCACTCTCCCGATCCGCCTTTTTCTTCTGCTTCTTCCCCTTCCGGCCGATGATCCTCCGGATCATGCTGATGACGAAGAAGACCACGATCAGCCCCGCCACCAGGTACCGCACCGGCTCGTCGCGCTCCAGGCTGATGGTCTGCTTGCTCTTCTCTTCCTTCACTTCTTCCTGCGTGTACGGGATCCGGTGCCCCCGCACGAGAAGGCGCTGCGTGTTGACCCCGTACGGCGTACAGGTGAGGAGCGTGATCAGGTCCTGATCGGGCTCGATCGCCAGGTACGCCATATCATCCGGCTCAACAATCTCGATCCGATCGACCTCGTACGCCAGCGTCTGATCCAGGACGTGCAGGAAAAACTTATCTCCCGTTTCCATCTGGTCCAGATCCGTGAACAGCTTCGCATTCGGGAGCCCCCGGTGCGCTGCGAGAACCGCATGCGTGCCCTTGCCGCCCACTGGCAGTGAGGTCCCCTTCACATGGCCGGCGCCCTTCTCCAGCGCCTCCGTTCCGGTGCCGTGATAGATAGGAATCGATATCCCGATCTTCGGAATATCGACCGATCCCATGACTCCATCACCGGAAAGGTTCAGGAGATCATCGTAAGGGTGGGTGACGGTGTAATCTGACTTATCATCAAATGCATCCACCACCGTGTTCACCGTATGCTGCGCGTTGTACTCCTGCGCATCGGCCAGCATCTGGCGGATCTTTGCTGTATCTTCCGTCTTCACCTCATTGATCTGTTCCTCATAACTGCTGATCAGCTGGCTGCTCCGATAGCGGTTCCACATATCCGCAAAGGTCGGATACATCATAATCAGAAATCCGCTCAGAAAGCCAAGCAGAATCACCATTTTCTTTACTATCTTCATGCTCTTGTATCGGAATCTCTGCTGCCCCGCTGGTCTTTTTCTTCCTGGCTGCGATTCTGCTTCCGTGACCGGCGGTTTAAAAACAGAATAAACAGGAGGACCATGGCCAGCCCGGCCAGAGACCAGAACAGGTAATTGGTCTTTGCACTGACGCCGAAGAGGTGGCTGGTATCTTCCGCCTTCTCCACGTTCTCGCTGTACTCCACGCGATGCCCCGTCACCAGAAGACGCTGCGTGTTGACCCCGTAGGGTGTGCAGGTCAGCAACGTACAGAGATCCTCACCCTCCACCACTTTCAGCTTCGCGGTATCATCCGGCTCGACCACATCGATCTCGTCCACCTCGTAGGCCAGCGTCTGATCCAGCACATGAAGGTAGAAATGATCTCCGATCCTGACTTTGTCCAGATCCGGGAAAAGGGCGGCGGTCGGAAGGCCACGGTGCGCGGCGATGACGCTGTGCGTGCTCTCCCCGCCGATCGGGAGGGAGGAGCCTTCCAGATGCCCGGCCGCATTCTGCAGAACCGCATCGTCCGTGGTGTGCATGATGGGCAACGTGATGTCAATGCCCGGGATCTCGATGGTGCCCATGATGCCGTCTCCGGTCAGGTTCAGGCACTGCATGTACTCGCGGTCATCGGATCCCTCATTCTCCGCATTGGCAAATGAGTCGGGCAGAACGATGGGGACCAGCGAGTCGTTGTACGCCTTCGCTCTCGCCCACTCCGCCTGATAGTCAATGCCGCTGCTCTGCGCCTTGTCAGCGACCTGCTGCGTGTAATCGCTGATCAGCTGTTTTTGCCGGTAATTATTCCAGTAATTGGAAAATGTCGGATAAAACAGCACGGACAAACCGAAAAGGAAACCAACAAGATAAAGGACCCTTTTGATCTTCATCCCATTCCCACTCCTTTTCCGGCTTTTCTCTGATGTCTTATCGCTCTTTGTTTCTACCATACCATCATTCTTTTGTGAATATCCGGATTACCGCTCCGGGGCGTTTCCGCCCCGGAGCCTCATCCGGACCCATGTCCTTATCGGACGCTATATGATTTGCTTAGAACAGGCTGTCTCTGCCGCCTCAGCACCACGGAACGATTTACCGGGCGCTCTTCTTGCTTCTGAAATAGAACGCCGCAAATACGATCATTACCGCGCAGCCAAGAAGCGTGAAGATCAGAGTACCACGACCACCGGTGGAAGGAAGCTGGGAAATCCTGGTGTTCTTGATATTCGTCATCTGAGTATCTTCATAACTAATAACATTAAACGTCCCCGACTCGTCAAGTCCGTAGGACACTGTCTTCTCCTGACCGTTAAAGTCTTTTGTTACGACGGTATAAGATGCAAGAGTTCCATCCGCATTGTAAGTGGGATTAAACTTAATGGACATCGTCGTGGTCAGCAGGGAGTATCCAGCCGGAGCCTTGGTTTCCTTGACATAATACGTTTTATCTGCATCAAGGCCAGCAAATGAGAACTTACCTTCACTAGTTGTTGTGGAAGTGCCCGTGAAGTTAGTGTAAGTAAACTTTGTCTTGCATTCCGAATCGGTATAAATAGTAAACTCCGCTCCAGCCAAAGGATTGGCATCCGTCGTATCATCCACCTTCGTGGCAACCTTGCCATCACCATTATAGGTAAATGTATACTCGTGCGTTGTTGTTGTCTTTTCCGTGGTGCCGCTCTCATTGGCAAATGTAATCTTAGCCTCGTTTGTCAGATCATTGACATTACCAGAAGCTGCTTTTTCATTTACTGTAGCGGTATACTTGATTTCAACTGCACGTCCGGCTGCATCTTTTGCGGCAAGGCTCTTAACATAGTCACTGGAGAAGGTTACGGTAAATGTCTGTCCATTCACCGCAACTACAGCGTTTTCTGCGTTCACAGCTACGCCGCCAACAGTTACGGTATACTTATCCACATCGGCAGGAAGCGTCAATCCTTCACTGGCAGTATCTGTCACAGTAAATTCGGCTGTTTTTACGCTCTTATCATAGGACGGAATGGTAGTCGTAATTGTAAAAGGAACAGTATCTCCAATCTGAACGGACTGATCTGTAGAGTTATCATATTCCTTCTTAATATCTTCGCTTGTCTTCTTAGCGTAGACAACAGCGCCGTATTTCCCATTCTCATACGGTGTGAAATTTCCACTTGCATCAACTTCACCTGCAGTAAGATTTCCATCATCACCATAGGCAAGAGAAACAACCATATCATTATAGATATCGGTTCCGCTATTCGTTACCTTGATCAGATAAGTGCCTGCTGTGAATCCACTCGCTGTATAATCATTCCCGCTTTTTGAAAGCGCTGTTCCTGTCATTGAGCTTGTGTCAATGGCATTGATCTTCTCTGCAGTGACCGATATTGCACCATCATTGGTCACCAATCCCTGACCTGTCAGATCCTTCCAGCCAATCAGGCCTCCCTGATCTCCAGTTGCATAATTTCCTTCGATAATATGATACGCAGTAACTACTGCGCCATCCGTTGTTACACCCTTTACCGTGATCGTGCTGGTATCAGTACTCTGCGGCACACCGTCAGCCGCGAATACCGGTACGCTCATTGCGAAAGTCATAACCACTGCCATCAACAGTGTTACGAGTTTTTTCATGAACTTCATAAGTTTCCCCTTTCTTGTTTGTGTCTCAATTTCCTCTTTGTACTAAGCATGTATATAATCGTCTTTGCTGGCTGTACGGGTGCTGCTTCTCACATCCGTATTGCAGCTCATCGTTTTTCCTGCACCCGGCCTCGCGGCGGGCACGGACGGAAGAGCCGCTTATCCGCTTCTCCTCCTTTCCTTACCCCGCTTCATGGAAAAGCCAGCATAGGCTGACAACATTGCCATCATCGTGCCGATGATGGTGTACCAGTAGATACCGGAGCCACCAGTGGAAGGAAGCTCGTAAATCTGATCATTCGAGACGGTAATCGATGCAGTCCGTTCGAATTCTGAATCTGCCGAAATGGTAACATTTGCTTTGGCGTTGGAATTATTTTCCCCTGCCTGGGTCAACGACACTACATCATCCGGCCCTTCAGCAGCACGGTTTACCGTAAACTCTACCGGATGCGGGAGTAATACATATCCACTCGGTGCTTTGGTCTCCTCCATCTGATACGTTCCATCCGGAAGCTCCCCGATCGAAACCGAACCGGCATCCGCCATCGATATCGTTCCGATCTCCTCTCCAGTTACTCGGTAGGCCTGTACCCGCTTACCATTCTCCATCCGGTGAAGGGTAAATTCCGCACCGGAAAGCGGCTTAGAATCCGCGCCCGTCTTGGTCAGATTGATCAGAACCCGACTTAGCCTGTTGGTGAATACCACCTGATCATTCTGATCCGCCGCCGTCGTACTGCTCACAGTACCAGTCACAACCGTATTATTGATCACCGTGCCGACCAGCGTATATCCATCCTTCGGCGACTCGGAAAATGTATATAGCGTCCCGATGGGAACATCAATCATGCAGAATTTCTCGTGCGGCTTCAGCGTAATCACCGCCGTAACCGTCGTCTGATTTGTCCCGTCATCATACGATATGTTCGCATCGGTGACCACAGCGGTGCCTTGTCCCGTGTCGTTGATGGCATGAGAGTACAATTCGTCTGTGATGCTCTCATGATAATGATCCTGATTCAGGAATGTATACCAGTAATCCGAAGAAAGTCCATTCGCAGTTTTCTCAGTATGATCTCCCGGCGATACCAGGGTCATGGTAAAGGTAAACGTTTCATCCTTAATGGCAGGATTGACCACGCTGTCCGCCGTACCAGAAGATATCGAAGTAATATCTGTTCCATCGGCGTCCTGCACCTTCTTCTTTAGCTGAATCGATCCGCGAAGTTCGTTTGTCGCTACCAGGGAAGTGATCTTCTCATTGCCACTCGCTTTCACGTCATAGATATCTGCTGCCGAATCAATCAGCATCGGATGATACGTATGTGTTTCCAGCTCATAGTGACGGTCTGGTGTGGGCTCCTCGATGTCATAGGTGTGGCCCTGCTCCAGTGTCTTGCCTCCAGCAATCAATCCCGGCGCAATATGTACGGTCGCTGTCCACTCATTGGAATCGCCTGCTGGCTGAATGGTAATTGGAGTTTTTTCTTCATTCTCCGTCCCCTTATCCCGGATCAGATTCAGTGTGATCGATTCCGGTCTGTGCGACGTATCCGCATTGTCATCCCATACTTTCTTCAGCGTGATGGAGGTTCCCGTCAGCGCAACTGGAGTCGGATTGCTGATCTCGCTGGATCCAGGCGTTCCCGTTGTGGTTGTGGTATTTCCATTGCTGTCGGTTATTGTTGTCACCGGCGTATAGGATACGCTGGTTCCATCCGTATTCGTTTTTAATCCGTAGGAATACGTACCGTCCGAATTCTCCGTTCTGGTGATCTGCCCTGCGTAATCCGCATTCGGATCCCAGGTTATCGTCCCGTTCTGAAGATCCGCAACGATATCATACGCCGCCTGACTGGGCCACACGGTGAAGGAAACGGTGTAAGTATATCCATTATCCAGGACAAATGGTGTCGATGCATTGACATCCATATTCCAGGTCACCTTTCCTTCAGAATATTCAGCACCTTTGAATATTTTTGTCTCCGCACCATTGCTGTAGCTGTAGGTGTTATCGCTGTTTTCTGTCACCTCGACTGCATTGCCGGATGCATCCTTAACCGTATATTGAAAATCGCCTATATCACCATTCACAAGAGTGGTAGCTGTCAGCGCCGTTAAGCCGTCCGTGACTGTTACGTTTTGATATCCCAGATTATGGGTGATCTCATTGATGATATTCTGAAACGCGCTGATCAGCGCACTCTGATCTTCCGCCTCCTGATAATGACCGCTGGGGTAAGTCCCATCATCTCTTCCAGAATAAGCATATCTTGTCAGATTCTGCATGCGGGTCGCATTGCCGAACACCATCAATGAATAGAAACTATAGCCATTCTGAACCAGCGAATAGGCATCATCCTTCGCGAAAAAGTAGCTGATCGCAACATTATTAGAAGTTTCCTGACCAGAGCCTCCAATTCTATCTCCATTTACGTAAAAAGTCGGATTACCATCTGATACAAAGATCACATATTTTTCTGCACCGGATCTCGTAGGAATCGTGTTAGCCCGCTGCAGCGCAGCTTCCCAGTTTGTGCCAACATTCTTCTGCTCTCCTAAGCCATTCACCGTGGATTTAAATGTATTTGCACTCGTAGTCCAGTCCTGAGTGTACTCGGAGCTATTGCCGAAGGTAATCAGCGCCATGCGAACCGTATCCGAAGCATCTTCTGTATTATTCGCCATCAGGCTGTCCGTCAATGCACCGATGGCATTCTTTGCCGCCTGAAGACGGGTAATGCCTCCGCTCACCCTGTTTTCAGTCATGCTCCCCGAACGATCCAGAATAACGATAACATCCGCTTTCGTTTTTTTCGAAGAACTCGTGGCCTGCCCTTTCACACTTAAAGACAGATCGTATGTGCCGTCACTATTGTCCGAAAGCGCCTTCGTGGCGGTAGGCGCATCCGGCTCCACTGGCCTTCCCGGATCCTGACCTGGCCGCGTATCGTCAACGGCGAAGCCAGTGACAAATGTAACAGGTACAGCTTCTGAGTAATCGTTCGTATAGCCAACAGCTAAAGAACTGCCGCTTCTATTCGCAGCCAGATAGTAATTTGTTGAGTAATAGTATCGCCAGCTTCCGTGATAGTAATAATATACCCTGCAAGCCTGGTACAACCTTCCGCTTGAATCAATTTGAAGCGCTGTAGTGGTTTCTATTCTGTATTGTTGCCCGGGATACGTCGCAGTATAACTCTCCCCGGCAGCTGGTTTTGTGCTGGAGATACAGTTGCTTCCAAATGGATCGATGTACACCGTTCCACTGCCAGAAGAATTGCTGAGTGTCTTTTCTCCGTTGTCAGAGTGCCAGAGGTAATCCTTCAGATTATCCATATTTGTGATGGTGCTGGCAAAATTAGCCTTTCCATCGGATACGGTAACCTGCATCAGCGTACCATCATTCTTCAGAGCATAGTAATTATTCTCATAGGTAATAAGAACAACATAATCGCCATTTTCCTTCGGCCATCCGTCGTCATTCAGTTTGTCGCCGGTTACCACGACGCCTGTCACAGAAAAGCTGCTCTGGGTGAAATCCACCGTTTTCACATTACCGGCATCGTCCTTGCTCACATCCGGATGGATTACCTCCGTACTGCCAGCAGCCGTACGATCGCTCTCTGTGGAATCGTTCCCCTCACTGGCATTTTCCGCAAAGTGAACTGCAGCGACAGAGCCCTCATCTTCTGTGGGAAGTCCCTGGTCCAGGAATGTGATATTAACACTGACCGGAGCCTCCGGTTCGATCTCCTGATCCTGGCAGATGAAACTGATATCAAAGAAACGACTTGCACGGATCTCCTGGCCGTCCATCGCTGCGGCCGCTCTGGCCGTGTACCCGGCGATCTGCTCTTCGTCGGTAATCTCTGTCGCCCTCAGTTTCGTTCCATCCGGAATCCCCGCATCTTCCCCGTATGTTACTGTAATCTTGTATGTGTTGCCATCACTGGCCGTCAGTGTCGTGGTCAGTGTTTTGTTCCATGTCACGACGAAGGTGGAAAAGGTGGACACGGTGAAATTGGCGTCGACGGTGCTTCCGTCCTGCACCTGTACGGTGCCGGCGACGCTGCTGTCTGCGTTGGTATCCGCGACGGTCTGCACGCCGTCATCCGTCAGATGCTCCACAGTCAGGGTCTCGGCCTTCTGCTTGTCGGTGAGATCCTGGGAGAGCTGCTTCATCTGGATGTTGACGGTGACTTCGGCGGTGGGCTCGACTTCCTTGCCGTCCGCTTCAAAGTGGATGTCAAGGGCCGCGAATCCGTACTTTTCATCGAAGGCCTTCTCGTCGTCCATCCCCTTGTCGGACTGCAGCGCTTCCTTTGTCTGCGCGTACTCGGCCGTATTCTCATCAATCGCACTGGCCACAAGCACGGTGCCCTCGGGAAGAGCACCGGCAGGTGCGGTGACGGTGACGGTATATTGGTCACCGGCATCCGCCGTGTAATTCACCGTTTCTGCGGCATCCTTCGTGGGCTCTTGTGCTGCCGTATTCCAGGTCAGGGCAAATGCCGACAGGCGGTTGGTCTCGAATTCTGCGGTCACGTCCGCCAGCTTCCTGTCGCCCGGACGGGATACCGTGATATCGTTGGATTTCCCATCATTCTGGTTCTTTGTGCCGGCAAGAGACTTGCCGGACCATTTGCCGGCCTTCTCGAGGAAGCGGTAATATTCGAAGCTTTCCGTGTCGATATCCGTAGTGTCAACATCATGATAAGTGATGGTGACGATGGCTGTATGGTCCTTGAGCGCAATCTCCTTCCCGTCGGCAGTCTCAAGACCAAGCTCCAGGAAACGGAACTGCCGGTTCTCGTCCTGATCCAGTCCGGTGTCCGAGAGAATCGCATTCGTATCTTCTTTGCCGACGGTTTTGATGACAAGCTTCGCGTTCTCCGGAAGAACGGCAGCAGAGTCTTTCATCTCAATCTGCAGACGGGATATCCCGTAGGTCTTCTTCTGTTTGTCCGTAAGAGACACGTCCAGGCGGGAGATCAGCTTCTCCTCCGATTCCGCAGAGCTCTCAGGCGCCGCGGTGGTCACGGCGGCGGTAGAGGTCTCTGCAGAAGCCTTCGTTGTCTCCGTGGGCGCAGCCGTTCCGTTATCCGATTTTTCATCGGTCTTTCTGGTCTCTGCCGCCTTGGTTTCGGACGAGGAGGACTCCCCGGATTCCGCTTTCGTCGCAGAGTGTTCCTTCTTTGTCTCCGCTTTCTCCTGTTTGGTGGCAGACTCTGTGGCCTTTGTCGCTGCTTTCTCCGACTTAGTCGCAGTTTCCGTCTTCGTCGCTGCCTTCTCCGCCTTCGCGGCAGATTCCGCCTTCTTCGTCTCTTCTTTCTCAGACTTTGCCGAAGCTTCCGCGGACACAATCGTCCCCGCGAAGCTCTCCGCCTGAATGGACTGCACGAAGGGACCGCTGACCGACGTGAGCGCAATGGCCGCCGCCAGAATCATGGAGCGGATCCGGTTCTTGCTGCGATGATTATATTTTTTATGATCTCTCATCCTCATCCTCCCCTTCCGCAGATGTCATACCGAATATCAGCGGTGGTCCTGATTTGTTTCCGATTCTGTCTCAATTATTCTGACCGCCCTATCCCGGCAGGATGACAAAACGATAAAAATCCCAGACATTTTATAACAATATTATTCTACTCGATTCTTTCCCCTATAAACAGTAACCTTATGGTGACCTTTTATGTTTTCTAGATATATAGAGTAAATATTTTCATCTCACGCATACAGTAAATCCTTCTCAGACAACGCGGCGACTCTTCTTAATTATCATTCCCTTCCCTGTTCACGCCTTGCTCAGGTATGCCTGGTGTAAACAAGCCCCATCTGTGCGGCCTTGCGCTCGGCTTCGGCCCGGTTTTTCGCGCCGATCTTCTGGTAGATGTTCCGGTTGTGCTTCTTGAGACCGGCATAGCTGATCCCCAGCTCTCTGCAGATCTCTTCTGACGTCTCTCCGGAACAAAGCATGCCCAGAACCTGCATCTCCCGTCTGGTCAGGTGCACCCGGCTTGTCGGAATATACGCCAGATAATCCGGGAACACGCTCGCCATTCGATTGCACCCTCTCGTCACCTGCTCAAGATATTTTGCAGATAGGTTCTTCGGCAGGCTCTCTTCCGGCAGGTTCTGCAGAAGCGGAAGAACCGCCGCTCCCTCCAGAGACAGCAGGCGCACGAAATGGTGCGTTCCCGTCTTGTGCAGGACGTCGGCGAAATGCCGGATCCAGCGTCTGTCCTGCAGGCGGTACAGTATGATGCTCTTCAGGAGCTCATTCACCATGTCGCAGTATTCCCGCTGGCAGGAAGAGAAATACTGCGTCAGCAGAAAAGACAGGTCCAGCGCCTCTTCCAGATGATTCTGGGCGATCAGGCAGCGGAGCCGTACCAGCTGAAGATACCGATCCGACAGGGTGAAGGATACCCTGGCATGCGGCGTTTTCTTGAGAAACGCCGTGATCTCTTCCGTACCTCCCGCGTAGAGCGCAATTCTCGTCAGAGACGCCGTCAGATTGTTCAGCAGCAGATCGGAGCCTTCCTTTAGGGCACGGATTTGAAATTCCTTCAGGATGCGTTCAGCTTCCGGCAGGCAGCCCAGAATCAGATACTGCCGCGCCTGGATCCCGGCAGCGGCATAGCAGATCTCCAGCTTCCCGTCGCAGCTGGCCGCGGCGTAGCCGTCCGCGCACCGTTCCAGCACTTCTTCGGCCGGCATCGTTCCCCGCTCGAAGCCGCACTCTGCCAGCGCAACTGTCTCGAAACCCTTCACGTATCTGCCCAGGATCTTCTCCGCCACCGGCATGATCCGCTGAAGCACTTCCCGGCTTCTCCCCGACCAGGCGGTAAAATCCCTCCCACCGTTGATGATGGATGGATTTTCTCCGGTAAGAAGAACCTCCGGCACGCGCAGATCGCTCTGTCCGGCCATAAGGACCAGCTTCTGCAGAGAATACACCAGCGTCCTCCGGCTTCTCTGCGGCAGAGAAAGATCCAGATAGAGAAGCCGGATCTGCGCTTCCTGCTGCTGTTTCTTCGGGATACCTTTCCGCCCGGCGTATTTCCGAAGAGCGCCATACCATTCCTCTGCCTGATCCAGTTTCATCAGCAGCATGTACATCATGGCCATCGCGGTCATGAGCACCGGGCTCTCCCGAACCACTTCCCGGGGAAGTTCCTCGAAGTACTTCTGAAGCGCCGGGTATCGCCATGCACCGGAGTCCTCTTCTGCCAGATGCGTCAGGATCTCCAGCATCCGCTGCCGGTCTCCAGCCTCCCGGTAGTACTGCAGCGCGTGCGGATAGTCCTCCTTCTTCTCGAAGTACTCGCCAGCCCGGCGGTAATTCTCCCGCTTTTTTTCTTCTTCCCATTTTCCGACCCTGTACCAGAGATAATACCTCCTGACCTCGGGCCGCAGTGCGTAGACGCCTTCCGCCACGCAGTCGATCTGATTGGTCTCCCGCCAGGCATATTCCAGCAGGCGGGCGCAATCCTGTTCCGTCTCCTCCAGCAGATACGACAGCATCTTCACATCAAACTGCTCATAAGGGCAGACGCTGAGTACCAATCGGACGTAGTCCTCGGGATTCTGCTGAAAGACGCAGGCATCCCAAGTCTGAAAAACATCCTGCCACACCTCGGCAACAAGTGTATCGCCGAACCGCTCCCCATTCGCCATCCTTGCTGCGTACAGGTTCAGGGCCAGCGCATAGCCCCTGCTGACGGCGGTCAGCTGAGGAAGAACCTCTGCCGGCAGAGGAATCCGGCGGACCTGGAAGAAAGCCTCTACTTCCTTCTCGCCGAGAGCAAGGTCTGACTCCTGAATCCGTACGCAGCTGCCGTCCATGATCTTCAGGGACAGGAATCCCGGCACATGTCCGCGGGACAGCATCACGACCTGACGGCCGCCAGCCTTCAGCAGCTCCTTCAGATAGCGAATATCTTCTTCCTCATGGAGCCATTGCATATCCTCTATAATGACGATGTTCGCGCGAAGGGTATCAAGGTCCGGTTTCCCGGAGAGTCTCCCCTCCCGGCAGAACAGCACGCAGGGGCGCTTCCGGCGATAGAAATGCCGGACTGCCGCAGTCTTACCGTAGCCGCAGGCGGCAGTGAAGAGAACCGGAGTAAAACTCTGCTCCGCTTCCTTCATCTTCTCATAAACCCGGGGCAGTCGGATGTATCCCATGCCGTTCTCCTCCAATCATAAACTTGCAATAGAAAAAAAACTGACGGCCAGTCAGGTTTTCCGTAAGTCAGTTTCCCGAAAATGCTTTTATGGCTGATGCCGCAGCCTCGTGACGGCTGTCCTACCGTGATTTCTCCTCGGGCAGCTACTGCAGCAGCTGGTATTCTGCCGTTATTCTTCCTCGTGTCCCGCAGCGAATCTTCATCGGGAGTGAACATCCCGTGTTCCTTCGTGTCCCCGGCATTGACTCCCACCGTTGTCTTTCCATCGATGGTAACGATGCCCTTGTCCTGATATGTAAGCAGAACACTTCCCATGCTGCCGAAGTTCCCCGCGGTCATGTCCGTTGTCATCAGGCTCTGGATCTGGTCATAGGCGGTATCGATGTAACCGCTGTCCTTCTTCACGTCATCCCGAAGTGCGGCAATCAGCCCGTTCAGATAGGTTCTCTGCCGGCGGAGCCGCCCGGTATTGGTCCCGTCGCCGATATCCATGCGCCTTGCTGTGAAATAGCTCGCCTGTTCATCGGTCAGTTTCAGCGTGGTACCCTCTTTCATGGAGGGATCCAGCTTCGTGAAATCATCCTCCAGGGTGACCGTCACTCCGCCGGCGATATGATTGATTTCTCCAATGGAAGTCATATTGAGGGAGATGTAGTGGTCGATCGGCGTGTTCTTCAGCAGCTTGGATACAGCCTGAAGCTCATTCTCACAACCGCTCTTGTCATCATGCCCGTAGAAATAGGCGGTATTGATCTGCAGCGGCATCACCGCGGCAATCTCACCGGTGGCGTACAGCTGCTGCACATCCGTGATGGTGTTCCGGTCAATCTGCAGGATCGTGTAGGTCCGGTTCGTGTCATCCACAACCAGCACCAGGAGCATATCCGCCATCTTGCAGATGTAGCCCTCTTCTCTACCCTTCGTGTTGACTGGTGCCTCATCGGAGAGGTCTGTGCCGAGAATCAGATAGCTGGTCAGGTTGTTTCTCAGATAATAGGTCTTGCCGTCCTTCTCAATCTTCTGCTGAAGAAGAACGGTCTGATTCAGGTCTTCTTCCTTCGTCTCCAGCGTCTTCGCCAGCGCGGCGGATTCTTTCCTCTGATACCATATCCCTCCGCCGACCAGTCCGGCCGCCGCCAGAGCAAGCACCACAACCAGCACGACTTTTCCTGTCTTATTCAAAGTCCCAATTCTTTCGCCAATCGCCCGACTTTTGACGCACTGCGCCCATCCGGAATTCCACCTGGCCTATTGTAGTACTACATTTTACGAAAACAATAGAATAAATTGGGGACTTCTGTCGTGCTCTATGGTTCTTCGGATTTTGGTTTCTTACCAGAGTCTTTGTTTTTCGGATTCTTACTCTTTTTCCAGAGCATTCGCTTTTTCAGATCTTTATCCCTTCCGAGGCTTTACTTTTGAGGCCTCACTTTCTCCACTCCGGTGCATGCTTGGCGATCAACGTCTCCGCCTCCTCCGGCTGCGGAAGTCCGTTTCTCTGGTACATCACCTTCCGCACGGCGCGGAGAATATTGTCGTATCCCGTACAGCGGCAGAGATGTCCGGCGAGAAGCCGGCGCAGCTCGTCGTCGGTGTAGATCTTCCCCTTCTCCAGGAAGCACTCTGCCTCCATCAGGAAGCCGGCGGTGCAGAATCCGCACTGGATCGCCGTCTCATCGACAAATGCCTGCTGCAGATCGGAGAGGCTGCCGTCGGGGCGGTTCAGCCCTTCGATGGTGGTGATGTGCTTTCCTTCGGCCCAGATTGCCAGGTAAATACAGGAGTTGACGCATTCGCCGTCGATGATGACGGCACAGGCGCCGCATTCGCCGACCTCGCATCCGGTCTTCACGGAAGTCAGTCCGTACTCTCCGCGCAGCATGTCGGTCAGCGAGGCGCGCACATCCACCATGCAGGTTTTCTCCTCCCCGTTGATCGTACAGGTAACCAGCTTGTACTGCTTACTCACGAATCTCACCTCCGCTCCTCTTCACGGCTTCTACGAATGCGTCCTCCGCCATCTGCCGGCACAGATGCAGCCGCATATCCTTCGGTGCCCTCCAGCTGTCACGGGGATGCACTTCCTCCAGAACACCGCTGCCGATCCGGCGGACTGTCTCCGCCGTGAGCGCGGCACCGCGCATGACCTCCTCGGTCCGATGCGCCCGCATCGGAACCGGACCTGCCACGCCGAAGGCGATCCGCACGCCATCCAGATGCATCCTGTCTTCCGTCAGCTTCACGTTGACCGAGCACCCGATCGTAGCGATCTCCATCGCGCCGCGCATACCGTACTTGATGTAGTGTCCCTGACAGCCTTTCCAGGAAGCTGCCGGAATGCGGATCGCCGTCTGGATCTCGCCCGGCCGCACATCCGTCCGCCCCGGCCCGAGGTAAAACTGCTCGATCGGGACCTGGCGCGCGCCTTGTGGCCCCGTCAGCTCACAGACCGCGTCATGGGCCAGGAGGGTAGACGCCGAATCTGCACTCGTCACGCCATTGCAGGTATTTCCCCCGATGGTGCCAGCCGCCCGGATCTGCGGACCGCCGACCAGGCTGACCGCCTCGCCGAGCACCCGGAGATGCTCCTGAATGATCGGAGACGACGAGATGTGCGCAAAAGTGGTCAGTGAGCCGATGACAATCGTTCCGTCCTCCTCCTGCCGCACGCCGCGCAGCGCATCGATTCCGTGGATGCTGATCAGTTCCCGCCCTGCGAGTTTCCCGCTCCGGATCTGAATCAGGACATCCGTGCCGCCCGCGAGGATCACCGCGTCCGGATGCGCAAGGCGCATTTGCACGGCCTCCGGAACGCTTTTCGCTTCATAAATCATACCCGTATCAAACACGTCTCACGCCTCCCTCCTGGTCTCTCCCGGCGCACCGGCTTTCCGCGCCGACAGATCCTCTTTCGTAGCGCCAACTGGTTCCTGCATCGACAGCTCCTCTCTCAGTGCCGGCTGGTTCCCGAACCGACACGTTCTCTCGCGCATCGTTAGCTGTCTCCTGCACCGATTCTGTCTTCTCTTTCTCCTTGACCTGATCTCTCTGCGGCTCCTCTTCTCTGTCAGCGCCAGCTCCTGCCGGCTCTTCCCCGCTGCCCGCGGCAGTTCCTGCTGCCTCCGCATCGGTCTCTTCCGGGTACATCCCGGCCCGGCGGAATTCCCGGTACAGCAGATGCGGCCGCATGGGCGTCTCATAGAGCGGCACTCCCGTCGCGTTCAGAATTGCATTCCGGATCGCCGGAGCCAGCGGAATTGCCGGCGGCTCTCCGAGTCCCTTCGTGCCAAAGGCGCTGGTCGGCTCGGGATTCTCCACGAAGTACACCTCAAGCTTCGGGTGGTCCATCGTCGTGGACAGCTTGTAGTCCAGGAGATTGCCGTTCAGAAGCCGCCCGGTCTTCGGGTCATAGAGCATTTTCTCAGACAGAGCGTAGCCGATCGCCATACTCATGCCGCCCTGCACCTGCGCGCGGGCAAGTGCCGGGTTGATCAGCCGGCCGGCGTCGTGAACGTTGATCGCGCGCAGCAGCTTTACCTGGCAAAGGAGCGTATCCACCTCGACCTCCGCGAATCCGCATCCGAAGCTGTAGGCATTGGTCTTGACCTGCGTCGTTTTCTCCGCCGTGACATGATCGTTGTTCTCCCGGTCGTAGAGCTTCATCGTCGCGAATTCACCGAGGCTCATCAGGACGCGTCCATCCGTTGTCCGGACGATCTTTCCGTCCCGGATATCCATCAGATATGGCTGCATTCTGGTATAAGGGAATGCCTCCTCCAGGATCTTCGCGCGGAATTTCTCCGCACAGCCGCGAATCGACATGCCGGCGATGTACGTCTGCCGCGACGCGTAGGCGCCGGTTCCGTAGGGCGTCACATCCGTGTCCTGCCGGGAGACAACGTGTACCATGGAAAATGGCACTCCTACGGAGTCCGCTGCCATCTGCGCGAAC
>CADBOY010000129.1 GCA_902796405.1 uncultured Lachnospiraceae bacterium
CGCTGCGGCCGACGGAGACAATGCACTGCCGGCACTCGTATGTTTCCTTCTCCGTGGTCACGCGGAAACCGGGATCCAGATGATCGATGTCGGTAACCGGTGTGTCGAAATAGAAGTCAACATGGTCCTTCAGCTCGTCGTAGAGATGTCCGAGAACGACATAATTAATGTCCGTGCCGAGGTGGCGGACGGAGGCATCGAGCAGTTTCATCCGGTTCTGCAGACAGAGCTTCTTGAGGTGCGTGCCGGCGGTCGAGTAGAGCTTTGTCCCTTCGCCGCCGTGCTCCATGTTGATCGTGTCCACGTACTTCATGAGCGCCGTGGCTTTGTCGCGGCCGATATACTCATACAGCGTTCCGCCAAAATCGTTCGTGATGTTGTATTTCCCATCGGAGAAGGCACCGGCTCCGCCGAAGCCGCTCATGATCGAGCAGGTCTTGCAGTGAATGCAGTTCTTGATCTTCACCCCATCGATCGGGCATTTGCGGCGGGCGAGCTCGTGCCCCTCATCGAAGACGGCGACCGAGAGCTCCGGATCCTGCTTCATCAGCTCATAGGCAGAATAGATGCCTCCGGGGCCGGAACCGATGATGATGATATCGTAATTTTTCATGGATAATCCTCTCTTCGTTAGAGCCTTTAGATTTTCTGGAGGGAGATGGAGGTTTTGCACTTCCATTTCCCGCGATTCCTCCCGCGTCGATGCAGCGCGGCCGGTTCTCCAGAGCATAGTTATCATAGCACAGTTACGTAAAAACAAAAAGCAGAGGCTGAGCAAATGATTCGCGGCAGATGATCAGTGACGAATCTGATGTGGAGGTTTATGAGTACAATGAAAGCTGAGTGATGTGCAGTTGACGAGCGAGGTTCGTGTCTGGATGATCTGAAATGTGAAAAAGTATGCGACAATTATAATTATATGGGAAATTTAGGCTATAACCAGTAGATTATTAGATATTATCGTGTGAAAATTGAAAATGAATTGACGAATGCACTTTATTGCGGTATATTTTTGAAAAGAAAAGCTGAACAAGTTGTGTGAGAATAAAACATGTTCAGCATCATTCAGCAAAAAGGAGGATATCGAAAGAACAGAGTTTTGAACATGATCATAGTCGCTGAATCATTCCGATTAACCAGTATGTAAATCACAGGAAGGGGACAACGTATGAAGACAAACAGGGAGTGGGTTGCTGCAGCAGTAGCTGTAATATTAGCATCAACATGTATGACAGGCTGCGGAGGAAGCAGCAGCGCTGGAACTGCTGCGACAACAGCAGGAAGCAGTGCTGCTGAAAGTTCATCAGAAACTGTTGAGAAAAGTACAGAGGGTACCACTCAGAGCAATACGAAAAGTACGTCCCAGAGCGGCGGAAAGATTACTTTAGGTTCTAAGAATTTTACAGAATCTTTTATTGTTTCGGAATTGTATGCTCTGGCATTGGAAGATGCCGGCTATGATGTGAATAAAGAGTTCGGTATGAGTACACCGGTGCTGAATGAGGCAATTCAGGCAGGTGAGATTGATCTTTATGCAGAATACACTGGTACCGGATTGATGACAAATTTAGGTCTGGATATGATTACCGATCCAGATGAAGCATACAATAAGGTAAAAGAGGAATATGAATCGCAGTATCAGATCACATGGCTGGAACCGTCTGAAGTAAATGACTCCACATGCATTATTATGCGCACGGAGCAGGCGAACGAACTTGGCATTAAGACTTTGTCTGATCTTCAGAAACATGCGAGTGAACTTGTGCTGGCGGATTTCCAGGGATGGACGGAAAGAGAAGATAATCTGCCGGCAATGAATAAGGCGTACGGTGATTTCAATTTCAAAGACATTGTGTCAATTGATGCCGGCCTGAAATATGAAGTCCTGAGTCAGGGAAAGGCAGATGTTATTCCGGGAAATACAACGGAACCTCAGCTGCTTGGCGATGAATATACAGTTCTGGAAGAAGATATCAAGATCTGGCCTCCGTACTATCTTGCACCGATTGTGCGTGACCAGGTTCTGGAAGAACATCCGGATGTGGCAGAAACTCTGAACCGGGTATCTGCTGCGCTCAATAACGATGTGATGATCAAGTTGAATTCAAAGGTTGACATTGACGGTGAGGAATACGAAGACGTAGCCGAAGAATTCTACAATAGCAATATTAAACAGCAGTAATTTATACTGGATACTGGCTGCCAACAATTCCTCAGTCGTTTCAGGCGTACTGGGGAACTTGTTTTATCATTTTATAAATATGGGAGATAATTATGCATGATGTCCTTGAATACATCAGCTCTCACCAGAGCCGATATATCAATGCGATAATCACACATCTCACTATCGATATAATCGCATTGACAATCTGCTTTGCCATCGCTATTCCGCTGGGATATCTGTGTGCAAAGAAGAATAAGCTTGCCATTCCGGTTCTGAATGTTACCAATGCATTGAAGATCATCCCCAGTGTTGCTAAATTTTTCATCCTGATGCCTTTTTTTGGAATTGGTATTGTACCTGCGGTTATTGCATTGGTTATATTGGCCGTTCCTACTGTTTTGATCAACACCATGTCAGGTGTGCAGGGAATTGAACCACAGATTATTGAGAGCGCAGAAGGCATGGGAATGAGCAGGATGAGAGTGTGCTGGTTCGTGGAGATGCCGCTTGCTCTTCCTATGATATTAAACGGTGTGAGGATGGCTGTGATTGAGGTTGTCGCCGGGACAACGATTGCATCTTATATCGGTGCAGGAGGATTGGGTGATTTTATTATTGCCGGCCTTTCCCAGAATAACCGCGCAGTCATGCTGACAGGTGCTGTTACTGTAGCTGTGATATCGATAGCTCTTGATATCATTCTTTCTATTGTGCAGCAGCGTGCATTAAGGCGTATACAGTAGGAAAGGAAGAGCGGATGGAGAGTGAAATTGCAATTGAATATAAAAATGTAACAAAGCGTTTTGCAGGAAACCAGTATGATTCAGTCAAAAATGTCAGCTTGCGTGTAGAAGCCGGTACAATTGTTACGATTCTGGGTACATCAGGATCTGGGAAAACTACGCTGCTGAAGCTGACCAATCGTATCTACGATCTGACATCTGGCGATATAGAATACTATGGACAATCTATATCAGCTCTTCCGGTAAATGAATACCGAAGAAAACTAGGATATGTCATTCAGCAGGCAGGGCTTTTTCCTCACTGGACAGTGGCGGAAAATATCGCAACTATCCCCCAAATGCTGAGATGGCCCAAGGATAAAATTCGGGAACGTGTTCTTGAATTGATGCAGATGGTTGAATTGGATCCGGATACTTATTATTCCAGGTATCCGAGACAGCTTTCCGGAGGTCAGCAGCAGCGGGTGGGAATTGCCAGAGCGCTGGCAGCGAAACCATCGGTCATGCTTATGGATGAACCATTTGGAGCAATTGATGCGTTAACCAGAGAAAACCTGCAGAATGCCCTGATTAAACTGCAGCGGGATATTCATAATACAATACTATTTGTAACCCATGATGTGCAGGAAGCATTTAAACTGGCACATAAAGTAATTGTCATGGATAAGGGGGAAATTCAGCAATACGATACGCCGTACAATATTATTTCTGCACCAGCGAATGATTTCGTCAGGAAACTGGTTTCAACCGGTGATTTTTACGATAAATTCCGTGTTTTAACCGTGACCAATCTGATTGAAGCTGCCTCTGCAGAAGAAATCCGGACGGGGCCCCGGATCAGTGATCAAACATTCCTCAATGATGCACTTGGTGAGTTCCTGCGAAGGGGAGGAGAGTACTTAATCGTAGAGACAGAGGATGGGAAGATTCGCGGAAAAATATCTTACAATAAAATCAGACAACTGGCTTGCAATGGGGTGAGTAAATGATCCGATATTTGGTGAGGCACTGGGACGATATGCTGTATATGACCTGGCAGCATGTTCAGATCACGTTGCTCGCTGTGCTGTTTGCGTTTATTATTGCATATGCTGTGGCAATGCTGATGTATAAATATCGATTTCTGACGATGCCAGTCAATGGAATTTGCAATGCCATCTTTGCCATACCTACTCTTGCGATGTTTTCGATACTGATTCCTGTCACTGGACTTGGCGCTGATACGGCAATCGTTACCTTGGTCCTGTATAATCAGTTTATTCTGACCAAGAGTATATACACTGCCTTTACCGGAATTGCACCGAGTGTTATCGAATCCGCAGAGGGCATGGGCATGAAGGAATCGCAGATTTACAGGGAGGTTAAACTTCCGCTTGCGCTGCCAGGTATTATGAGCGGAATTAAAATGTCCGTTGTTTCGACCATTACGATGGCAACGCTTGCCGCAACAATTGGTGCAGGCGGCCTTGGTGTTCTGCTTTTTCAGGGGATTGCTACCCGCAACTGGAATCAGCTGCTTTGGGGCGTTATTCTCTCTACTCTTCTCGCTTTGCTTGCGAGTACATTATTACAGAAAGTGGAAGATTACACGCTGAAGAAATCCAGAGGCGAGGGATCTGGTAAAATCTGATTTGATGCCGACGGTAAGAAGGCCATGTGTGAACAATTTCGTTCCACACATGGCCGTCTTCGATGATCTATGGTTCGTGACACGCAGTTAGGACGCTGCGTAGAGGATGTTGCTACTTTCTGGCTACGAAGAGCAGGTTATTCATCGGTCAGAAATTCAGGGTGTTCTTTTAATAGCTCTTTGATTAGTTCTTTGCTATGATTACAGTAAGTATTGACTTCTGCTTTGGGGACGGAGATCAGTCCCATGAGGGTTCGGAATGGAATGTCCAGCATATCATCTTCGGGGGCGCTGTTATTCGTAGAAAGCCAAAGAGCCATCTCTATACTGGGTATAATATAGTGACTGTAAAAATGGAAAATATTCTGCGGAAGCTGAATTTTCCTCTTGGAAAGAATCAATACACTGGGATTAATGCTCTCCTCCGATGAAAAAAAGAATTCACGAAACAGGCCTTCTTCTATCATATCATGATAGAAGCGGCATAGTGCGGGAGAGGACATTGCTGTCTGAAACAGCCGGACCATGGCGCAGCAGAAGAGCTCCGGGTTTTCATATAAGTCAATTTTCTGAAGAAGCGTGTTTCTCATCATCTGGAGTTTGTAGTTGAGAAATGCATGTGCGATCGCCTGTTTTGTACCGAAGTGATAGATAATGAGGCTTGCACTGGTATTCGCCGCCTTGGCGATCTGCCGAACGGTAGTTGATCCATAGCCCTGCTTTAAAAACAGATGGATTGCTGCTTTCATAATATCATCTTTTTTGCTGATGGAATGATGCTGCTCCTGCGAGGCTCGTTTATCAAATTCTTTTTCCAGAAACGTATCGTCATTTACCGAGCGCGACATAGTGATTCTCCCTGGTCATTATCGTTCGATAATTTGCCATACAAATCATCGATTTTTCAATGGATACTCGCTGTTTATATCATGATTTCCTAGAAATTATATCTCAGATTGGTCGGCAGTGTCATTATAAATGTTGACATTTAAAGGCAGTAAAACTATAATTTGATTAGCGACTGAATATGTTCATGTTCAATAAAACATGTTCAACATCGATATCCTCCTCGGATGTACATAAGGGATACCACGCGGTAATGCGATGCTCGTGGTGCCTTTCCTTGTTATGTGCATCATCGGGAGGATTTTTTATGCATGATAAGTATCCACATTTGTTTAGTCCCATTAGAATCGGAAATGTAATCATCAAAAACAGAATTGAGTCTTCTCCTATTGCCATTCCGAATGATTCTCCCCGATTTGCTTCCATGGAAAATATGATTTCTTATGAACTGAGAGCAAGAAGCGGAGCCGGCCTGATTGTCCATGAAGAGATGGTGGTAACCCGTCTGGGAGATGATGGATCTGGACCAACTTTTGATGATACAGCACTGGCTCTGCAGGACATCATGAAGGAAAGTGAAGCCGTTCATCGATACGGGGGAATATCCTCCGTCTCTCTTGCTCATCATGGAGGCTGGAATACCCTGAGCGTAGCTGATGACGGGAAACTTTACGCGCCAAGTGCAATCCGTAATCCTTATGGAATTATGACAACAGAAATGTCAGAAGATATTATGGAGAGGCTGATTGAGGCTTATGCCAGAGCTGCCGAGATGGCGCAGTACGGCGGTCATGACATGGTGATGATCCATGGTGCCCATGGATGGCTTCTCAGCCAGTTTATGTCTCCGCTTACCAATCATCGTAAGGATAAATATGGTGGAAGCCTTGAAAATCGGGCCAGATTTCCGCTGGAGATAGTAGACGCGATTCGAAAACGCTGCCCAACACTTCCCATCGAATATCGATTTTCTGCAGATGATCATATGGATGGCGGATTTACACCGGATGAAGCGGTAGAATTTGCCAGAATGCTCGATGGGAAGGTCGACTTAATTCACATTACCTCATCTTCGTTCTGGGATCCTAGTTGTGGTGTATTATTTCCAGGGATGTTTACGCCGCGCGGAGTGAATCTGCCTCTTGCCGCGCGCATAAAAAAGGCAGTAAAAACGCCGGTGTGCACGGTTGGACGCATCAGCGATATGAGGCAGGCAGATGAGGCGATTGCCAGTGGACAAATTGATATGATTGCCGCAGGGAGGGCATTTATCGCTGATCCGGAGTGGGTAAGAAAGGTTTATTATGATAAGGAAGAGGATATTGCGCCATGCCTGCGGTGCGGAACATGCACTCCGGGAGCCTATGGCCCGGCGCATTATACTCCCTTTCATGCACACATTCGCAAATGTTCCGTCAATCCAGAAATTGGTAGAGAATGGCAGGCCAATATTATTCCCCCCGGGCCTCGGAAAAAGGTCCTGGTTATAGGCGGAGGCCCTGGCGGACTGCAAGCTGCCATCACAGCATATGATCGTGGGCACGAGGTCATTCTGTGCGAAAAAACAGATCATCTTGGCGGACTGGTCAATGTCATAGCGCAAGCATCTTTCAAGGATGAGTATAAGAAATATATTGAGCGCCAGATCCGATGGGTAAAGGCCAGAAAGATTGATCTTCGGCTGAATACGGAAGTTACCCCGGATATGGCGCAACGAATCCATCCCGATGTAATCATTCTGGCAATCGGTGGTAAGCCGATTAAACCGCCCTTCCCAGGTGCGGATAATCCTCGCGTTATCACGGCGGATCAGGCAGACAGGACAAGACTTGGTCAGCGTATTGTGATAATCGGCGGCGGTCCTCAGGGAGCAGAGGAGGGACTGATGCTGCGGGAGGAAGGTTATGATGTTGCTGTAATAGAGATGAGGAATCAATTGTGCCTTGGAGCTCCATATCTCCATTATATGGCCGTGAATAAAGAATACCAGAAGCCTGGAGCACCTGAGGTATATCTGTCGACCCAATGCGTTGGTATCACAGAAAAGGATGTTGTCGCTGAAAATTCACAGGGAAAGCGGTTTTCCATTCCGGCAGATACTGTTCTGCTGGCAATCGGAATGAGGGCAGAGGTTGAGAAGGCGGAGGCATTCCGAAACTGTGCCAAAGAATTTTTCAAGATCGGTGACTGTTATAAACCGGCAACCATGACGGAGGCGGTAAGGCTTGGGTATGATGTCGCCTTTGGCCTATAAAATTCAGAAGAAGGCAATGGACTGGTGAAAAGAGCCTGGTTGGGGGTGTGAACGGAGATTCTGTTCATGCCCCCTGTGAATGAGATGTGATACACTTTGCCGGAAGTGAAATGCGGAAGGCGGTAGATTGTGGTATACTTATTTTGATTACGGAGTGGCTTCCCTTTGTATAATATTATGGATCTCCGGGTAAGAGATCTGATATGGAATTCATTCCGATAGCAAGGAGGAAAACATCATGGATGTCAAAGCAACAGTACAGAAATTGATTGCGGCTCCGAGCTGCTGCCCGGAGGCAAAGGCGGCCGGTGAAGCTTATCTTGCGGCATATGGCACACCGAAGCAGGCGGAAGCGGCGAAGGCCCTTATTGCGGAGCTGAAGGAAGATGTGTGCAACATCGACGGATTCATTGGCTTCACCGCCAGCGATGCGGGGAGAAAGATCTTCGGCGACAAGGCCGGCGCGATGAATGAGGCCGGGAAGAAGGCGAAGGAAGCCGGAGGGAAATACTGCCTGTGCGATGCCTGCCAGGCGGGCGGCGAGCTGCTCGATCACGAAGGCGAGCTGTAAGTGATAACCGCAGCCGATACGCGGAGTGATTATGACAGAAGAAAAGAAGACAGGCGGCGCCGGTGTTCACCGGCGCCGTCCGCATTACAGCGGGAAATATCCGAAGAAATTCGAAGAGAAGTACAAGGAGCTCGATCCGGAGCGCTATCCGGAGACGGCAGAGAAGGTGATCGCCAAGGGAAGCACACCGGCGGGCACCCATCTGCCGATTATGGTGGCGGAGATCATGGATTTCCTGCAGGTGCAGCCGGGGCAGACCGGGCTCGACTGCACGCTCGGCTACGGCGGCCACAGCTCGGAGATTCTACGCCGGCTGGGTGGGCAGGGGCATCTGTACGGACTTGACGCAGATCCGATTGAGATCCGCAAGACCGAAGAACGGCTGCGGGCCAAGGGGTACGGCGCAGAGATCTTCACAGCGGTGCACACGAATTTCCGGAACATTGACCGGATCGCGGCGCAGTATGGTCCGTTCGACTTCGTGATGGCGGATCTTGGCGTCTCTTCCATGCAGATCGATGACCCGTCGCGCGGCTTTTCCTATAAGATGGACGGTCCGCTGGATCTGCGATTTGACCCGTCGCGTGGCGAGAGCGCGGCAGAGCGGCTGAAGAGCCTCTCGAAGGAGGAGATCGCCGGTATGCTGGAAGAGAATTCGGACGAGCCGTATGCGGACCGGATCGCGGAGACTCTTGACCGGGCGCGGCGAAGAAGACAGTCGCCGGAGACGACGGAGCAGCTGCGGGACCTCATCGAGACGGCACTTGCATTTCTGCCGGCCGGGGAGCGGCGGGATGCCGTGAAAAAGTCCTGCGCGCGGACATTTCAGGCACTGCGCATCGATGTCAACAGCGAGTTTGAAGTGCTGCAGGAATTCCTGGAGAAGCTGCCGGGCGCCCTCGTGAGCGGAGGCCGCTGTGCGGTTCTGACGTTCCACTCAGGAGAGGACCGGCTGGTGAAGAAGGAATTTCAACTCGGAGAGCGGGACGGGATCTACCGCGAGGTGGCAAAGAACGTGATCCGGCCAGGCCATGAAGAGTGCTACCGGAATCCACGGGCGCATTCCGCCAAACTGCGGTGGGCCGTGCGGGCATAAAAAAGGGCGGGGATGGATCCCGTCCTTTTCTTATGCCCGTATCTATGCGTTCCTCTCCCTGCAGGGCTGCCTTGCCTTTCGCCTGCGCGGAAGAAGGATGAGCTGGCCGATCAGCAGAAAAGCCGCATGGAGCAGCCTTTCTCCTGCGCGAGAGAAGGGTTAGCGTGCCAGCCATTTATTGGGCCTTGATCACTCCGGTGATTCCGGCGATGATGATGACCGCTCCGATGATGGAGGTGACTGGCGGAATCTCCGTAAAGAGCAGGAATCCCAGGATGGCGGCAAAGACCGGCTCCAGCAGTTTGACGACGGAGACGAAGGATGCCTTCTCGTAGCGGAGCCCCCAGCTGTAGAGGCTGTGGCCGAGCAGAGTGCAGAACACCGCCATGCCCAGGGCGGAGAGCAGATCCACCTTGACGGCGCTCGTGATGTAGTTCGTGCTGAAGGTGCAGAGCACAAGGTTTACGGCGGCGGCGAAGAAATACACGATCATCGTATAGACGCCGGTCGAGAGATGATCCCGGCATTTCCTGCCGATCATGGTATACGCGCAGGAGCATGCCGCGGCGGTCAGCGCGAGAAGGTCACCGGACAGCCTTCCGCCGCCGGCGTCGCCCATGGCGATGATCACGCTGCCGGCGAAGGTGACGCAGATGCCGACCCACGCTTTCACGGAGAGCTTTTCCCGCAGGAAAATCGTGCCGGCAATCGCAACGAAGAACACTTCCGTGTCGGCGAGAGTGACCGACGAAGCGATGCCGGTCCGCGTCAGGCTGGTCAGATAGCACGCAAAGTGGAAGCCGAGCGCGATTCCGCTCAGAGAGCACATCAGGAGATCCTTCCGGGAGATGTGCCGGAGTTCCTCCCGCTGTCTGGCCAGTACCAGAACCATGGTGAGCAAAGCGGCGAAGAACATGCGGTAGAACGCCAGTACCAGCGGAGAGGCCTGTGCGAATTTCGGGAAGATGGCGGACAGGGAGCTGCACGCCACACCAAGAATCAGAATCAGCTTTGTCATACCTTTTTTCCTCGGGCAAATCAGCTACACAAAATCATGTCGATTGTCAACAATTATAAAATCATTCCCTGCTATTTGCAATCCGATACCCCGAAAATCTTCGCAGAATCTGGTGTGGAGGGAAAGCCTCCGGCGGAGGGAAGAACAGATGCTCGTCACATCGCAGAATCCGGAGCGGGAAGGAACTTTGTTCGTGGTCAGAAAGAAAAGCGGAACCCCATGCGAAAGAGGTTCCGGCTATCGTCAGGCAGAGAATTCAAAACACCGCGTACATCAGTCTGTCGGGCGCAGCAGGTGTATTCCCCGCTGATATGCAGCAGTCTGGAATTCTGCTTCCATCAATCTGCCGGCGGCAGCCTGCGCGCACCGCTGGCAGACAGTGACTTAGAGCTCCGCATACATCAATCCGCCGGCGGCAGACCGCGCGCACCGCTGGCAAACTGCACTTAGAACTCTGCGTACATGAATCCGCCGGCTTTGCTGATCAGCGGATAGCCGATGTAGATGGTGACGAAGAACATCACGGCGAACAGTGCCATACGGGCAGCCCGGTTGGTGTGGTTCTCCAGCCATTGGCGGATCGGCTGCTTCCGCTGGATGAGATCGGTGATCAGAATGAGAAGAATGCCGCCGCAGCAGACGGCAAGCTGCACATAGCTCTTGTGCGCCTGCGGGATCCAGGCCCGGAGCGTGGTCGGAATCTCGTGATTGGTGAAGATCCGGTTCCAGAGGCCGAAGCCCTGGCTGAGCGTTCCGACCTCGGGCAGCACCTTGATGAACGTCACGAGGATGTAGGTGCGGATCACCTGAAATGCGCGCCAGGCGGTCGACTTCTCATTGATCTTCAGCTTCCGGATCCATCCCGCGTAGACAGGTTCCATCCACAGCGAGAAGATGATGAAGAGTCCGTTGACACCGCCCCAGGCGATGTAAGCCCAGGTTGCACCGTGCCACAGACCCGTGGTCAGCCACACGACAACAAGGGCAATGGAAGCCGGAAGTGCTCGTCCGAATTCCTTGCCGAAGCGGTCCTTGGCGGTGCGGCCCAGCTTCTGATTCCACTTCGCCATAGCGACGGGGTAGTAGATATAGGTTTTGAACCAGCGGCCGAGGGTGCTGTGCCAGCGGCGCCAGTACTCGGCGATCGACTTCGAGAAGTAAGGCCGCTCGAAGTTCTCCGCGAGCCGGATGCCGAGAATCTCGCAGAAGCCGCACACAATGTCCATGTAGCCTGAGAAATCGGCGTAGATCTGCATGCTGTAGAAGAAGGCGCCGAGCAGGGTGGTGAGACCGGTGTACTTTCCGTAGTTCGCAAAGACGTCGTTCACATAGATGGAGAGGACATTCGCGAGCGCCATCTTCTTGAAAAATCCCCAGAACATGCGCTGAACGCACCACGAAAAATGGTGATACGTGAAGCTGTGCTCCGTGAAGAGTTCCTGCGAGAGCTCAGAGAAATCACTGATCGGGCCCTGTGTCATCTGCGGGAAAAAGCTCACGAAGAGCAGCGTCTTCGCAAAGTTCTTTTCTGCAGGAACCTTCTTCCAGTACACGTCGACCAGGTAGCCCATTGTCTGAAAGGTGTAGAAGGAGATGCCGAGCGGAACGATTAGCTTCCAGGTGTTGTCAATCGCCGCGCCGCTGCCGAATCCGGTCAGCAGCGCATTGATCTGCGCCACTACGAAGTGCAGGTATTTGAAGACGCAGAGAAGTCCGAAGTTGAGCACCAGTGTCAGCACAAGCAGGAGACGGCGCTTCTTCTGAAAACGCTCTTTGGCAGCGTTCCGCTGTGCGCGGTCCATGTCCTTCCTGTGCGCGGACACGAAGGCCTTCTGATCGGCGGCAATGCGGTCGATGCGGTTGGCAGCGAGGTAGGTCGAACTGGCGGTAATCAGCACAAAGAGGAGATTCCGGATCCCGGAGCAGATATAGAAGAAGAGACTCCCAATAAGGAGCACCTGCCACTGCATCCGCTTCGGCACCAGAAAGTAGATGACCGTCAGTACGGCAAGGAAACAGAGGAAGGAGAGGGACAGCAGGTCCATCAGTCTTCTTCCTCCAGCTTCTGGATCATCTTCCACATTGCCTCAGCGCTGTTGAAGTTTTCCGGTACAAGATACTGCGGTCCAATCTCGATGTCGAAGGTTTCGGAGATCTGCGAGACCAGCGACACGATGCTGAATGAGTCAAGCACCTTGTGATCGATGAGATGTTTTTCCTTCGTATAATCCACATCGGGGTTGATATCCTCAAGAATTTCAAGAAGTTCGTCCATGGTGTTTTCTCCTGTGATGAATCATATTGAGGCAGGGCTGCCGGAGCAGTCACTGCGTTATTGCTGTGAGCGTGTTTACATCCAGCTGCGGGATCAGCGCCAGAGCCTGTTTTTTATGGAAATGATCTTGCCCCGTTTGGGGCGCCTGGCCCGGGCGGTATCCGTCGGCGCTGAGGTACTTCTCATCGTTCCCCTCCTGTCTGCTGTGTCAGCTCTGCGGCATCATTTCTTTCAGCCGCGTCCGGTCGATCTTTCCGTTGGCATTCAGCGGCATCTGATCCAGAAGAATGACCTTGCCGGGTACCATGTAATCGGAGAGCATTCCTTTCAGCTTGCGGATGATGTCGCGCGGTCCCTCTTCGCAGCCTGGCGTGAGCTCAGCAAACAGAGTGATCTTCTTCCGCTTTTCATTGAACAGGGCGCAGCAGCGGCGGATCTCCGGCAGCCGGTCCGCGGCTGCGGTAATCTCCCCCAGCTCGATGCGGCGCCCCTGCAGCTTGATCTGATCGTCGCTCCGAGAGACAAAGTGAAGCAGGCCTTCATGGTCGAATCGGGCCAGATCACCGGTGCGAAGCTCCCGGACTCCCGGCTCTGCCGTCTGCCCCGCGGACTTTCCAGAGGAGCGAATGACGAAGGTCTGTGCTGTTTTCTCCGGGTCGTGGTAGTACCCTTCCGCGAGCGCCGGCCCGGCGATCCGGATCTCTCCGGTCTGATCCGGACCAGTGATGGTGTTCCCGGCCTCGTCCGCGAGCCGCACCTGGCAGTTGGACAGCGGGCGTCCGATCGGCAGAGTCTCCTCGGCGAGTTCCTTCGCGCCGATGCGGCACCAGCAGGCGACGCCGGCAAGCTCCGTGGAACCGTAGAGATTCACATACTCGATGTCCGGCAGCGTTTCCTGCCACTTCCGGAGCTGCTTCAGCGGGAAGACTTCGCCGACGAAGAAGACTTTCTTCAGCGTCTCGGGGATGACTTCCTGGAAGGTTCCCAGCTGAGTCACAATCGCGAGGGCAGTCGGAACCCAGCAGACATACGTGATATGCCGCTCGTTGAGATAGCGGATCAGCGTGACGGGAAAGACGAAGAGCTCCGGTGGAAGTACTTCGAGCGTCGCGCCGCTGGTCGCCATCAGATAGATGTCCTTGGCTGAGGCATCGAAGAAAAATGGCGTCTGATTGCCGATGATTTCTTCCGCGCCGAGTCCGAAGGTGTTCTGATAGGCTTCCTGGAAGCTGAGCACGGCGCCATGGCTTTTGAGCACACCCTTGGGGGTGCCGGTCGAGCCGGAAGTGTAGATCATGTAGGCCGGCGCGGATGCCGGAAGATGAGGATTCTCTGTGGGAACGGCTGCGGCATCGTCTTCGGTGAGAATCCGGCCGGTGAACCCTGCTTCGCGGAGCCTGGCGGACAGTGCCTCATATTCGCGGGAATCTCCCTGGGGTTCTTCGCGAGAATCCGGTGCGCTCTGCGCCTGGCTGGGCCGAACAGACGTCAGAACGATGGCAGGAGCGGCGTCTTCCAGAATCTTCCGCAGCTTGCCCGTGGGCATGTCGGGATCGATCGCCACATAAAAATTCCCGCTGTAGAGCACCGCAAGAAAGAGCAGGATGGTTTCGGCATCCCGCCCGGCCATCACGCCGACCGCCCGGCCGGGAGCGGCATTCTCCGCGGCGCTGTGCTTCCGGACCTCAGCTGAATGATTTTCGTCATAGGAACCGGCCGCGGGTTCCGGTACAAACTGATCGAACAGATCGGACAGAGTGATGCCGGATGCGGAAGAATCTTCCGCCATGACCTCTTTGATGCGCTGTCCGAGCCGGGCCGACCGCTCCTTCAGCTTACGGAAGGTGAAGGCTTCGCCGCGGCACGCCGCCGCTGTTTTATCCGGATATTTTTCTGCAGCTGCCTCAAAGGCATCCAGTAAATTGTTCATATTCGTATACTCCTGAAGCTACATTTTAATATAAGAAGTACCGTTTGGCAATCTGATTGCGACAGGGAGGAGGCGGATACTGCAATTCGGAAATACAGAAGAAATGAGCGGCGCAGCCATTCGAGAACGGGGCTGGCGCTGCCATTCGGATACCGGGCGAATGCAGCCATTCGCGAACAAAGCGGAATAAGAGGCGGTTCAGCGGTGTATTTTCCTGCGGCCGGGCGGGAACTGTGGTATACTTCTCTCATAATCATAAACGCATGTCATATGAATATCAGATTGTATGGGATGCAGGAAGTGGGGGTAAAATGAACCTGACAGCGGTCAGGTATCTGCCTGTATCGATCAGGGAGGAGGAGTCGGTATGGATTTTCGGAGCCTGCAGTATTTTCTGGTCGTTGCCAGAGAGCTGAATATCACGAAGGCGGCAGAAAAACTTCATATGAGCCAGCCTCCGCTCTCCACGCAGATGAAGAATCTTGAGGAAGATCTCGGCGTCAGGCTGTTCATCCGCGGCCGCCGGCAGCTCACCCTCACGGATGAGGGCCGGCTGCTTCTGCGCCGGGCGGAGGAGATTCTCCAGCTTGCGGACAAGACGAGAGAAGATCTGTCTTCGATGGAGAATGCTCTGTCCGGGACCATCAGCATCGGGATGGTCGAAGGGCAGGCACCGTATCTCGTGGCGAGATGGGTCAAGGGGTTCCGGGAGGAATATCCGCTGGTACGATATGATCTCTGGAACGGCAGCGGAGATGATGTGATCGAGCGGCTCTCGCAGGGCCTGGTGGATGTCGGCGTGATTGCGCGGCCCTATGACCGGGAGCATCTGCAGGGCATTCCGGTCGCCGGAGAGCCTTGGGTTGCCATCATGTCATCGAACAATGCGCTGGCGAAGCTGCCGGGAAATTCTATTCCGCTCAAGGCACTGGTTGGTCAGCCGCTGATCGTTCCAAGCCGCCGGTCGCGCCGGGAATCCATCGTGCAGTGGTTTGCCGGCATTGGCGCTGAGCCCACGGTACTGGCAGAATCTTCCAATTATATTAATGCGATGGCGATGGCGGAAAATGATGCGGGGATCAGCATCTTCCCGCAGACGACGAAGACCGAGAACCCGCTCACGGTTAGTAAGATCATCACAGACCCGATGAAGGTGGTTCAGTACGTGATCGTGACAGAGAAGGAGAAACGTCCGACCGCCCCGGTCCGGGAATTCATCAATTATGTGCAGGATATGATGCAGGAAGAAAAGGCTGAGGCGATCCGCAGCGGAGAGGATACTTTCCTGAATTATCAGGAATCTGATCTACTGTGACCGGAGCGGCCGGAGGATATCCGCAGAAAGGAAAATCCCCTGTATCCGGCGGGATACAGGGGACTTCCTGACTATATTGGGGTTCCTGAAGGTGGTGCTTTCTAGTACCAATATGGGCTATCTGGCACCAATATGGGCTATCTGTTAATAATTAAACTATAATCGCAATCTTTTATTTTGTAAAATAGCGAAAACGAGGGCAAAACGATACAATTTTCGTATGCACAAGTTTCTGACATACTTTTATCATTGTGATGATGAGAGTGCGCAGCAGCGAAGGAAGGAGAGAAATGTCCAGACAAGGGAAGATGGTATTTCGCTGGTTCCTGCTGGATGACTATGAGCAGGAAGAAGCGTGGCTGGCACAGATGCACCGCTCCGGATGGAAACTGGACCGCATCCGCTGGCATATATACTGGTTTAAGCCGTGCCGGCCGGAGGAGTGGGAGTACCGGATGGACTTCGGAGAGCGGTGGACGGGAGAGGATTATCTCTCGGAGTACAAGGATTATGGCTGGGAGTACATTCAGGACCTGAATTCCTTCAGCTATTTCCGGAGACCGAAGTGGCGCACCGGGAAGTCGGCAAAGTTCGGATTCGAACCGGAGATCTTCACGGATGACGTGCAGCGGCTGAAGACCGCGGAGAAAGTGATGCGCTGGCGGCTGGTCCCACTGCTGATTCTTCTTCTCCTGAGCATTGCCGTGCTGATCCGTGAGGGCGCTTCCGGTGCTCTGTCCGGGCTGGCTGGTCTGGTCTTTGTGCTGATCTGGGTGGTGATCATCATCTGGGGAAGCATCGAGTATCTGCGCTGCCGCATCGGATTTGCCAGGCTGAAGAAAAAATACGAGACGCAGGGATGACGCATCATAAAACCGCCAATCGCGATGGTAAAGGAAGTAAGCATGGGACAGTCATTGACGACGAAGATCCTGAAGTCGCACTTCGTATCGGGGGAGCATGAAACCGGGGGAGGATATCTTCGTCCATGTGGATCAGACATTGACGCACGATATCAATGCAGTCATGACGTATCTGGCATTTGAGCAGATCGGTATGGACCGGATCGGCGTGGACACGGCAGTGAGCTATCTGGATCATAATCTGCTGTACATCGATTACAAGACGCCGGACGATCACATCTATCTGCAGTCGGCAGCAAAGCGCTTCGGCGTGTATGTCTCAAGGCCGGGCAATGGAATCTGCCACGCGGTGCATCTGGCCAGATTCGGGAAACCAGGACTGATCTCCATGGGAGGCGACAGCCATACCCCGCATGGCGGAGCCATTGGCATGCTGGCGATCGGCGTGGGCGGCATGGATGTGGCGACGGCCATGACCGGCGTCCCCATGAGACTGACCATGCCCCGGGTGGTCAACGTGTACCTCACCGGACATTTACGCCCTGGCGTCAACTCGAAGGAAGTCATTCTTCAGATGCTGAAGAAGGTATCCATCAAGGGAGGCCTCGGGAAGGTGTATGAGTACACCGGCCCGGGAGCTGCCTCACTGGAAGTTCCTCAGAGAGCGACCATCACCAACATGGGGGCCGAGATGGGGGCCACCACCTCGATCTTCCCGGCGGACGAACCGGTCAGAAGGTATCTGACCGCCCAGGGGCGCACGGAGGATTATACAGAGCTTCTTCCAGATGAGGACGCCGAGTATGATGAGCGGATTGAGATCAATCTCTCGGAGCTGCAGCCCCTGGTGGCCTGTCATCCGCAGCCGGACCGTGTCATTCCTGCCTGCGAAGCACCGAAGCAGCAGGTCAGTCAGGTATTTAACGGCAGCTGCACGAACACCAGCTACGCCGATGTCGCGAAGGCAGCGCTGGTCCTGCGGGGGCACCACGTGAATGAAAACGTGCAGTGTACCTGTGGAATCTGTTCCCGGCAGACCTACAAGGCGCTCATGAAGGATGGCTACATTGACATGCTGATTGATGCGGGCGTTCGTATGCTGGAGATATCTTGCGGGCCGTGCTGCGCCATCGGTCAGACGCCGCCGACCAACGGCATTGCTGTCCGCACGTCGAACCGGAATTTCAAGGGGCGCGCCGGCAATCCGAATGCGAAGATCTATCTGGTCAGCCCGGAGACCGCGGCAGCAACAGCCATCCGGGGAACGCTGACGACGGCGGAGGAAATCCTGGGGGATCAGACCGGCATTCTGGACGGCATTCATGAGCCGGAGGTCTACGATTCGAATGACAATATGTTGATTCCGCCGCTGCCGCGGAAGGAGGCCGAGAAAGTCCCGCTGGTCAAGGGCCCGAACATTCAGTATCTTCCGGTTCCAGAGAAGCCGGATGAGGTCTTGGACGCAAAGGTTTCGCTGAAGGGGACAGACAACATCTCTACGGATGACATTACTCCGGCGAGCGCGGAGCTCTCCAGCATGAGAGCCAACATTCCTCTGATGTCCCGGTACTGCTACATGCGCTACGATCCGAAGTTCGCGGAGAGAGCCGGAAAGCTCGGCCATTCGATCATTGTGGCCGGAGAAAATTACGGGCAGGGTTCTTCCCGTGAGCATGCGGCCATCAATCCAGTGTACCTGGGGGTGAGCTGCGTGATCGCGAAGAGCATCGCCCGCATCCACCGTGGCAATCTGATCAACCACGGCATCGTTCCGATGTACTTTGAGAATAAAGAGGATTATGACGGAATCGATCTCCTGGATGAACTTCGAATCGATAATTTCCCGAAGCAGATCATGGGTAAACGCGTGCTGGTGCAGAATGTCACGAAGAACACGAGCTTCTATGCGGTTCTGGATCTGTCGCCGGCCGAGATGGAAGTTGTGCTGGACGGCGGCCAGCTGAGGCACCTGAAGAAACAACGGAAGGAACTTGGCGTTCCGACCGGAGCGGAGATCCAGGAGATTCACGTAAAGCCGCAGGCATGATCCGGCGCGCGGAAGCTTCCTGCGAGGGAACGCGGAATATTCGGGTTGCTTTCTCTCGAAAAACGAGATACACTTGAGCATGCTGTTTGTATTATCATGTGTAAAACTTAATTGTAAAGCACACTTGCTCATTTTCGAAAGAGAGGAATGCGGTCATGAGTCGGTTCAAGGACTTTCTTGTGCGCAAGGACATCGTCATATCCTGGAAGAGATATGGCATCGATGCGCTCGGCGCCATGGCACAGGGGCTGTTCTGTTCCCTGCTGATCGGGACCATCATCAATACCCTGGGGACACAGTTTCACATTGCTCCGCTGACGATGACGGTCGCAACGGTTGCCGGCACGGAATATACGGTAGGAGGACTGGCGAGCGCCATGAGCGGTCCGGCCATGGCGGTCGCGATCGGCTACGCGCTGCACTGTCCGCCCCTGGTGCTGTTCTCCCTGATCACGGTAGGGTTTGCGGCGAACGCGCTCGGCGGCGCGGGCGGTCCTCTTGCCGTTCTCTTCATCGCGATCATCGCTTCGGAGGCCGGCAAGGCGATCTCCAGGGAGACTCCGGTTGATATTCTGGTCACGCCGCTGGTTACGATCTTTGTCGGTATCGGGCTGTCCGCCTGGTGGGCACCGGCTCTGGGCAAGGCCGCGCTGTCATTCGGCACACTGATCAAGTGGGCCACGGAGCAGCAGCCATTCCTGATGGGCATCCTGGTTTCCGTCCTCGTCGGCATTGCGCTGACTCTGCCGATCTCCTCGGCAGCGATCTGCGCCGCCCTGCAGCTGACGGGGCTTGCGGGAGGTGCTGCCGTCGCCGGCTGCTGCGCACAGATGGTCGGTTTCGCCGTGATGTCCTTCCGGGAAAATGGCTGGGGCGGTCTGATCTCTCAGGGAATCGGAACGTCGATGCTCCAGATGGGGAACATCGTGAAGAATCCCCGGATCTGGATTGCGCCGATCGTGACGTCGGCAATCACCGGACCGATCGCGACCTGTGTATTTCATCTGCAGATGAACGGTGCGGCGATCTCCTCTGGCATGGGCACCTGCGGCTTGGTGGGGCAGATCGGTGTCTACACCGGCTGGGTGGCTGATGTTGCGAGCGGGGCGAAGGCAGCGATCACCGGCTGGGACTGGCTGGGGCTGATCCTGCTCTCCTTTGTGCTGCCCGCCGTGCTCTGCCCGCTGATCAACCGGGGATGCCGGAAGGCAGGCTGGGTCAAGGACGGAGACATGAAGCTCGCCTGAAAGATGCATAACCGCTCTGCAGCTGGCCCGTGCGATTGGTTCCGCCGGTGGCACTGTATCTGCGGCTGTGTTTCCGGGCCGTTTTTAATGAAGCTGGTGCTGGTATGGACGGATGTGTCCCGAAAGCGGCAGCTTTCTGATATGATTCTGCATTGGTACAGAACACGAAAAAGCCACAGTGATGTGGTTTTTTGTCTATCCGGGCATTTTATCGATGGCCGATCCAGTGGTGCGGCTTTACTGCAGCGCATTGACTAATTTGCTTTAAATTGGTAAAATCCTGATATTGACTTCGGCGCGGATTCGCGTCGTAAATTAAAGGGGGTTACCGATATGAAGCAGACATGGAGAAAGATGGCGGCAGCCGGTCTTGCGGCAGTCATGATGACGGGTATGCTTGCTGGCTGCGGCGGCAGTCAGACCGCTTCCACAACCGCGGCGGGTGAGACCGCTGCGACGGGAGAGACAACGGCGGCAGCAGCCGAGACAACGGCAGCGGGAACGACTGCAGCCGAAACAACGGCAGCGGGGACGACGGCGGCTGCCACGGCCACGGCGGCCGAGACGGCAGCAGGAGCAGCCAGCGGGCAGAAATTCACGATTGGCATCTGCCAGCTCGTGCAGCACGAAGCTCTTGACGCCGCCACGAAGGGATTCCGCGATGCCCTGACGGATGCTTACGGGGACAATGTCACTTTTGATGAGCAGAATGCCGCTGGTGACGCAGCTACTGCTACACAGATCTGCACTTCTCTTGTGCAGGAGGGCTGTGACCTTATCATGGCGAACGGCACGGCAGCGCTTCAGTCCGCAAGTGCGGCGACCAGCGAGATTCCGGTGCTCGGCACTTCTATCACGAACTACGGAGTCGCCCTTGACATCGATAACTTCAGCGGCACCGTCGGAACGAATGTCTCCGGTACATCGGATCTTCCTCCGCTGGATCAGCAGGCGGACATGTTTGATGAGCTTCTTCCGGAAGCGAAGAAGATTGGTATACTGTACTGCTCGGCCGAGCCGAATTCCAAGTATCAGGCGGACGAAGTCCAGAAATATCTGGAAGAAGCCGGAAAGACGGTGTCGATCTATACCTTCTCCGATTCCAATGATATCAGCTCTGTGACGCAGCAGGCCTGCGATGAGAGCGATGCACTGTACATTCCGACCGACAACACCGCAGCGTCCTGCACCGAGACGATCAACAATGTTGCCGTAGCGGCGAAGAAGCCGATTATCGCCGGCGAGAAGGGCGTCATGTCTGGCTGCGGTATTGCCAGTCTGTCCATCGACTATTATGAACTCGGGAAGACAACGGGAGAGATGGCCGTGAAGATTCTGAACGGGGAGTCTCAGGTTTCTGAGATGCCGATCGAGTACTATCAGAATCCGGTTAAGGTCTATAATGAGAAGCTCTGCCAGGAATACGGTATCACTCCTCCTTCGGATTATGAAAAATATGAATCAGAGAGCTGACCGGGAAGGAAGGTAATTCATGACAGCATATTTTGCCTCGCTGTCCGCCGCCGATCTCCTGGGGCGGCTTCCTGCCGGCGTGGCGCAGGGACTGATCTGGGGGATCATGGCGCTCGGCGTATACATCACATTCCGCATTCTCGACATCGCGGATCTGTCCGTCGACGGTACATTTTCGACAGGAGCGGCGGTCACGGTGATGCTGATCATAAGTGGCGTCAATCCCTGGCTGGCACTGCTTGCTGCATTTGCCGCCGGGTGCGCCGCTGGTATGGTAACCGGTCTTCTTAACACGAAGCTCGGCATTCCGGCAATTCTCGCCGGAATTCTGACGCAGTACGCGCTGTATTCGGTGAATCTTGTCATCATGGGCATGAAGGCGAATCAGGCGGTCAGTGTCGACAAATACGCATTGATTGTGTCCGGACGCAATGTTCCGATGGCGATCCTGGTGGGCGGCCTGCTTGCCGCAGCTGTCATCGCGGTGCTGTACTTCCTGTTCGGAACAGAGCTCGGAGAGGCGCTCCGCGCGACGGGCTGCAATCCGCAGATGAGCAAGGCACAGGGCATCAACATCAACGTGATGAAGGTCTTCGGCCTTGCCCTCTCGAACGGTCTGGTTGCCTATGCCGGAGGCCTGGCGGCACAGTATTCCGGTTTTGCGGATGTCAACAGCGGCCGCGGCGCGATCGTCATCGGACTGGCCGCAGTGATCATCGGCGAAGTGATCGGCGAAGCGCTGCTTGGAAAGTATCTGAACTTTGCGGGTCGGCTTACCTTCGTTGTGATCGGCGGAATTCTGTACTATCTCGTCTACACGCTGGTTCTCTGGCTGAAGATCGACTCCAACCTCATGAAGCTCTTCACTGCGATTATCGTAGCAATCTTCCTGGCCGTTCCTTATCTGCGCGGACAGAAGAAGAGTTCATTCGGCCGTGCCGGGAAACAGTCTGCCCGGAAGGAGGCGAAGTGAGATGCTGGAACTGAAGAACATCAGCAAAACCTTCAATCCGGGAACAATCAACGAGAAACGGGCTCTGTGCGGTGTGGATCTTACCCTGAAGGAAGGGGACTTCGTCACCGTGATCGGCGGAAACGGCGCAGGAAAATCCACGCTGCTCAATGCGATTGCCGGAGTGTGGCCGGTTGACACGGGATCCATCCTCATCGATGGGATCAACGTGACGGGGCTCCCGGATTACAAGCGTGCCAGATGGATCGGCCGCGTGTTCCAGGATCCGATGACGGGGACTGCGGCGACGATGCAGATCGAGGAGAATCTGGCGCTCGCCCGCCGGCGCGGACAGAAGCGGACGCTCCGCTGGGGAGTTACGCAGGCGGAACGGGAAGAATACCGGGAAAGGCTGAAAATTCTGAATCTCGGCCTGGAAGACCGCCTCACTGCGAAGGTCGGACTGCTCTCCGGCGGGCAGCGGCAGGCTCTTACGCTGCTTATGGCATCCATGATGAAGCCGAAGCTTCTGCTGCTCGACGAGCACACAGCGGCGCTCGACCCGAAGACGGCGGAAAAGGTGCTCGCGGCAACGGAGAGAATCGTGAACGAAAATCACCTGACCACACTGATGATCACGCACAACATGAAGGACGCGATTGCCCACGGGAACCGCCTGATCATGATGTACGAAGGGCAGATCATCTATGACGTGAGCGGCGAGGAGAAGAAAAAACTCCGCGTTCCTGAGCTGCTCGAAAAATTCGAACAGGTTTCGGGAGAAGAACTTGCCGACGACAAGCTGATCCTGAGCTGAAGCCAGGCTTATTTGAGGCTTATATAAGGCTTCTATGAGCTTAAGCCGGGCAGATCTTTCTATTGACATTTATATTGACGATCACTATAATATCTTCGAAACGGGCTCGTACGAGTCCGCTGCATAGGTAAGCGAAGATGGAGAGAGTACGCGCCCGGAAAGCACGCAGCGAGTCGGCGGCGGTGAGAGGCCGATGGCAGAAGCGGAACGCGGAAAATCACTCCGGAGTTTCTGACCGAGGGGCGGCCTCTGCCGATATTATGGCTGGCCAGTGCCCACTAGGCTCAGACGGTCCCGCCGTTATCCGGGGCGCATATAATCGGTTTCCCGCGGGAGGTCGCAGTATGCAGCAAACAAGGTGGTAAAACGTAAGCAAAGGCTTTCGTCCTGTTTGGACGGAAGCCTTTTCTGTTCCGGCGCATGAGGCGGCTTTTGCCGCCGCGGCCGGAGCGCGTGCCCCCAGGAAACCAGTTGTCTGCCGGAAAGTCCGGCATGGAGGGAAAGCGATGATCTACGAGAAAGTCCCCACAGATCTGAATTTCGTCGAGCGCGAGCAGGAGGTCAGCGACTTCTGGGCGAAGAATCAAATCTTCGAGAAGAGCATTCGGAACCGGGAAAACGGGCCGGAGTACATGTTCTATGACGGTCCGCCTACGGCGAATGGCAAACCGCACATCGGACATGTTGAGACGCGTGTGATCAAGGATATGATTCCGCGCTACCGCGCGATGAAGGGGTACAAGGTCCCGAGAAAAGCCGGCTGGGATACGCATGGACTTCCGGTGGAGCTGGAAGTGGAGAAGGAACTTGGCCTCGACGGCAAGGACCAGATTGAAAAGTACGGCATTGAGCCGTTCATCAAGAAGTGCCGTGAGAGTGTGTGGCGCTACAAGGGCATGTGGGAGCAGTTCTCACGGAAGGTCGGATTCTGGGCTGACATGGAACATCCCTATGTTACCTATGAGAATGACTACATTGAGTCCGAGTGGTGGGCACTGAAGGAGATCTGGAAGAAGGGGCTGCTGTACAAGGGCTTCAAGATCGTTCCTTATTGCCCTCGCTGCGGGACGCCGCTGTCCTCGCATGAGGTCGCACAGGGATATAAGACGCTGAAGGAGCGCTCTGCCATCGTCCGGTTCAAGGTGAAGGACGAGGATGCGTATTTCCTCGCATGGACGACGACGCCGTGGACGCTGCCCTCCAACATCGCCCTCTGTGTGAATCCGAAGGAGACCTACGCGAAGGTGAAGGCCGCTGACGGATATGTCTACTACCTGGCGCAGCCGCTGCTGGATACCGTGCTTGGCAGCCTCGCGAAGGACGGACAGCCTGCGTATGAAGTGCTGGAGACCATGGTCGGAACCGATCTGGAGTACCGTGAGTATGAGCCGCTCTACCAGTGTGCGGCTGACGCGGTGGAGAAGCAGCACAAGAAGGCCTTCTTCGTTTACTGCGATGACTATGTCACCATGACAGATGGTACCGGTATCGTTCACATCGCTCCGGCATTTGGTGAAGATGACGCAAGAGTCGGCCGCAAATACGATGCGCCGTTTGTGCAGCTGGTGGATGACAAGGGCCGTATGAAGCCGGAGACTCCGTTCGCCGGCATGCGCTGCAAGCCCACGCAGAAGGAAATGGATGAGGGCGCGGTGAGTGCGGATCCGGAGGTGCTCAAAGACCTTGACGCAAAGGGACTGCTGTTTGGCGCGCCGAAATTCGAGCACGATTATCCGCACTGCTGGCGCTGCGACACCCCGCTGATCTACTATGCGCGGGAGTCCTGGTTCATCAAGATGACGGCGGTC
>CADBOY010000130.1 GCA_902796405.1 uncultured Lachnospiraceae bacterium
CGGATCACCACCGTGCTCACCGCAGATTCCCAGCTTGAGGTTGGGTCTGGTCTCACGGCCCTTCTTGGCTGCCCACTGAACCAGCTTACCAACGCCATTCTGATCCAGCTTGGCGAACGGATCGGACTCATAGATCTTGTTCTGATAGTAAGAATCCAGGAACTTACCCGCATCATCACGGGAGAATCCGAACGTCATCTGCGTCAGATCGTTAGTTCCGAATGAGAAGAACTCTGCCTCCTCGGCGATCTCATCGGCCAGCACGGCAGCACGCGGGATCTCGATCATCGTACCGATATGGTAGTTGATGTAGTTGTTCTTCTCCTTCTTGACCTGCTCTGCGGTCTCCACCACGATATTGCGGACAAACGCAAGCTCTTTCTTGTCGCCGACCAGAGGGATCATGATCTCAGGAACGATATCATAGCCCTCTTCTTCCTTGACTTCGATCGCTGCTTCAATCAGCGCGCGGGTCTGCATCTTCGCGATCTCCGGATACGTGACAGCCAGACGGCAGCCTCTGTGTCCCATCATCGGGTTGAACTCATGCAGCTCGTCGCAGCGTGCCTGCACCTCCTCTGCAGTCAGTCCCATATCCTTTGCCAGATTGGCAATATCCTCGGGATCCGTAGGAACGAATTCATGCAGCGGCGGATCGATATAGCGGACCGTCATGGGTCTTCCCTTCAGAGCCTTGTACATGGCCTTGAAGTCATTCTTCTGATAAGGAATCAGCTCATTCAGAGCAGCCTCACGCTCTTCCACGGTATCGGAGAGGATCATGCGGCGGATCTTCGGAATACGGTCATCATCGAAGAACATATGCTCGGTACGGCACAGGCCGATGCCCTCTGCACCAAGGCGAACCGCGTTCTCCGTATCTCTGGGAGTATCAGCATTCGTGCGGATCTGCAGTCTTCTGTATTTGTCCGCCCAGCCCATAACACGGCCGAAAGCACCGCCGACGGAAGCCGGAACCGTCTTGATATCGCCATCGTAGATATTACCGGTGGAGCCATCAAGAGAGATGTAATCTCCCTCATGATAGGTATGTCCGCCAAGGCTGAAGACCTTCTTCTCCTCGTCGATCTCGATATCGCCGCAGCCGGATACACAGCAAGTTCCCATACCACGGGCCACAACAGCGGCATGGCTGGTCATACCACCGCGGACAGTCAGGATACCTTCGGAAGCATGCATGCCCTCGATATCCTCCGGAGAGGTCTCCAGACGAACCAGAACGACTCTCTCTCCAGCCTCATGATGGGCGCGGGCATCTTCTGCGTTGAAATATACGCGGCCGGCAGCAGCACCAGGGGATGCCGGAAGAGCGGAGCCGATCTTCTCTGCCTTCTTCAGGGCATCCGGATCGAACGTCGGATGAAGCAGCTGATCCAGGGACTTCGCATCGATGCGGAGCAGTGCTTCCTTCTCCGTGATCATTCCCTCATCCACGAGATCGCAGGCGATCTTGATGGCAGCCGGAGCGGTTCTCTTGCCGTTTCTGGTCTGCAGGAAGTACAGCTTGCCTTCCTGGATGGTGAACTCCATATCCTGCATATCCCGGTAGTGATTCTCGAGGTTCATCGCCATGCGCATAAACTCGTCATAGCACTCCGGAAGATCTTCCTTCAGCTTGGTGATCGGCTGAGGCGTGCGGACGCCGGCAACGACATCCTCGCCCTGTGCGTTGATCAGGTACTCACCGAAGATTCCCTTCTCACCGGTAGCCGGATTACGGGTGAATGCAACACCTGTGCCGGAAGTGCTTCCCATGTTACCGAATACCATCGTCTGGACATTGACAGCGGTCCCCCAGTCGCCGGGGATATCGTTCATGCGGCGGTATACGATAGCGCGCGGGTTGTCCCAGCTGCGGAACACGGCCTTGACGGCTTCCATCAGCTGCGTCTGAGGATCCTGCGGGAAGTCTGCCTTCATCGCGCTCTTGTAGAGTTCCTTGAAGCGGCCGATGAGAACCTTCATATCGTTCTCATCCAGATCAATGTCGTACTTGACACCCTTTGCCGCCTTGACTTCATCGATGATCTTCTCGAAATCGGATTTCGGAACGCCCATGACAACATCGGAGAACATCTGGATGAAACGGCGATAGGAATCATATGCGAAACGGGGATTGCCCGTCTTCTTCGCAAATCCCTCAACCGATACATCATTGAGGCCGAGGTTCAGGATCGTATCCATCATGCCGGGCATGGAAGCGCGGGCACCGGAGCGAACGGAAACAAGAAGCGGATCGTTCTCATCGCCGAACTTCTTGCCGTTGACATCCTGAAGCCAGTCCAGAGCGTCATAGATCTGCTTCTGCACTTCCTCAGAGATCTTCTTGCCCTGTGTGTAATAATCGGTGCAGGCTTCCGTCGTAACGGTGAAGCCCTGAGGGATCGGCATTCCCAGGTTCGTCATCTCAGCAAGGTTGGCTCCCTTACCACCGAGAAGTTCACGCATGTTGGCGTTGCCCTCTTTGAACAGATAAACCCATTTTCTTGCCATCTGGTTTGTCCTCCTATAGCTGCAGTATGCTGCGTCATACAGTGTGTACAGTGATTCGTTTTGTTACTGCACCGGCGGTCTTCACCGCCATGCAGAATTATAGCATAATTAAACATATGTGCAAAGAGCTTTTTTCGTCACCCTGAAATACCGGGCGAATCGGCTCAGTGGTCCGTGCGGTTTCTTTCTTCGGCTTCTTCGAGCGACCGGAACCCATAGAGCTTCACCATCCGGCGGTCCTGTTCGATAACCAGATTCACGCCGCTGTCCCAGCACTGCTGTACAAACTTCCGATACAGCCGGAGTGTCGACTCGGACCAGGTCAGAAGTTCTCCTCGCAGATAGGTCTCCGCCGATGTATTCCACTCCGTGTCGTTCTCGCTGAAGAGCACACGGCCTCTGGCGGAGAGATTCGGATATTTTCTCCGGTGTTCCAGCATCCAGCTGCGGTGATACCGGATAATTTCCTCCACCAGTTCTTTCTTTTCTTCGGACAGTCTGGGAAGAAATGGCTCCAGATCCTTGTATTTTTCCGGCGAAGTGGAGGCCATCATCCTCGCATATTTCTCTGTGACAACGTTTCGGCCATCCTCTTCCGCCCTCTGGATTCCCACTAGCAGACTCACCAGCACATCCAGTGGCCAGCACTCATACTGACTCTCCCGCATCACGCGGAATGTCTCCCAGTCGTCCTGACAGTCCGCCCGGCCGCCCTCATTGTTCACCCGCTGAAACATCTCCCATTCCATCTCGATGATCCGGGTGATCGTCTCCATCTTCTCACTGTCTTCACCAGTCTGCTCCTGCTGCGGTTTTTTCGGGTCTGACTGACCGTTTGGATATCCGCCTTCGTCGTCCATACTATCTCTTCCTCCCGCTGGCATCTGCTGTGCTCTGGTCCCGTCCGCTGCGGACAAACCGGTGCGGAAGACTCTTTCTTACCACAGATCAGCCAAAGAATAATTTATAATTATGAAATCATTTATTACTATTATGAAATTATAAATCCAGCACTTTTCCTGATTCTCCGCGCTCTCCGTTTGTATGAAAAGAGCCGGAATACGGCGCTTTTCCGGTCAGTTTCCCGGCGAATCCGCATTTCGATTCGTCATATTGTAGGACTCACATTCACCCGGTAAAGATCGACAGATCTTTCAGCGCCGGAGACGCGATGCGGCGGTAGAGCTGCCACCCCTGCGGTTCAAGGAAGGTCTCACGGCTGTCCGTCAGGCCCTGCCGGCTCCAGATCCGGACGACCTCTTCACAGAAGGCCTCGATCCGCCCCGTGTTCTCCGGATCCAGCGGCTGACGGATCATCACCTCCACATCCGCCCACACATCGGCGAACAGCGGCAGGGTCCGAAAACTGCGGAACATCCATTTGTAATATGGAGTATACCGATAGGAAAGAAGATGCGCCATCGAGATGGCGGCCCGCAGAAATTCCGAGAGAGCCAGAAATGCTGCTCCGCTCTCACCGCGCCGGAGCGAACGCGGATAGTTGTACTGTCCGCTCTGCGCCATCGTCACTGCTCTGGCCGCGATCTTCTTGCGCCGGACTTCCTCCGGATAGAATTTCAGGTAGCCTTCCCGGATGCGCGTGAACTCCCCCAGATTGTCCTCGAAAACCCGGCCGTTCACCGCCTGGGCGAGAAAGTGCTCCGGAATGCGCAGCCAGTCCAGATCACCGTGCGGCAGATCCGGCAGTCCGGTGAATTTCTTCCAGTACCTCGTCATCGGCATGACACCCACCCGGTCCATTCCCTGCGGCATGACGCGGCGCGGCGGAAATCCGAGGAATTCTCCGGGCAGACTGCGGTAGATGTCTTCCGCCTTTTCGCCGTACTTCGCGTAATCTTCCTCCGTCAGCCATACACAGAACGAGGGGCCGAAATCATGATCCCGCGAGAATGCATCATCCCAGCCGAAGCACTCGGATCCCTCGCCGGCAAGTCCCACTGCCGCGCGCGGCAGGAGCTCCGGAAGCTTTTGCATAAAGGCTGGGCGGCCGATTTCCTGATAATAGCGCTCCGCCAGATCCAGACCGCGGATCGGTGCCTTCTGGTCCTCCGCGCTGTTTCCGATCTTCATTCGTCTCTCCCTTCCCAGCTGTCCTCTCCGTCAGGCCAGCCGCCGGATTTACGCAGTGCGTTGCCGGAAATCCGGTCCGCTGCCAGATCGCCTGCCGCCCTTTTCCACAATGTCACTGCCAGTGCACACTGCCATTCGTCTCTGTGCTGCCACAGGCGCACCCTTCACCGGGGACATTTCTTCCCTGTATGCCCACATCGCAGATTGACGCGAACAGACCGGCGCACTCCTCACTGGTTTTTCAGTTCTTCCAGAATGGCCGCGGCTTCTGCCCGTCTCTGCTCCGCCTCACCGGTCCGCCCCAGCCGGCTGAGTGCTGCCGCCATATTCTGCGTAACCGTTGCGTATGCCGTACTCCTGCCGTAATATTTCATGAGTTCTGTCCGCGCTTTTTCAAACTCAGCAAGAGCCGTTTCATAATCCTTCTCCAGATACGCGATCTGCCCCCGCGCTGAGTACAGCGCTGCCAGATGTGGATCACTGTAATCCTCCTGGGCGAACAGGGCATCCGCCCGGTCCAGGTGTTCCCTGGCCGCCGCAAAATCACCGCGCATGCTCTGCAGCTCAGCGAGATTCACGTGGC
>CADBOY010000131.1 GCA_902796405.1 uncultured Lachnospiraceae bacterium
ATGGTGTTCTCGATGATCTGAATGATGATATCTATGATGGGCTTATGGATGACCTGCAGGAGGCATTCTACGATGGAGCGCTGGAAGACAGCGATGCGGCAGAGGATTACAGCGACTGGTCTGACACTGCTTCCCATGAATACAAAAACTGGTCTCGCTGCGCATCGGATGTGTATCAGGCGTATTCAGATGCAGGTTCGGATATCTATCGCTTTGTCAGCAATTTAGAAGGTGATGTGTATCAGGAAGACCTCGATGAAGCACGGGATGATATCGAAGATTTTAATGAGGATATTGCCCGATTGATCCGGAAAATAGGTGGAGCCGGCCCCACTGACGAAACGACAGGCTCCGGAACAGGCTGTGGAAAGTGAAGCCGGTCTTTCCGATATGTTTGCGTATTGCAGCATGGATATGGAAGTCTTCGCACCTGGCCTGCTCTTCCCGGTATTTGCAGAATGACACTTGCTTTCAATCCACTTCCCTGAATCTAACGCAGGGTCATTAAACGAATCTAGGCCTCGCCATGATCAGGCTCACTTCATCCCCAGGGGAATGAAGTGAGCCTGTCCCTCTTTTTAATTGATCTTTCTGATCTGCTGTTTCGTGACAAGCGGGTAGGAGACGAGGGTACTGGAGTCCAGGTCCTCGTGGTGCATGTCGACGGCACTGATCTGCGAGTTGTCATAGGTTCTGTAGTAGTAGATCCCCCGGTCCATGTTGGTGCAGGAGGAGTAGATCGTGATCTCATACTTGCCGTCTCCTAAGTCACAGCAGCCCCTCTGCTGCTCCACCGATCCCAGAATGTGGAAGAACTGGCTGACTGAGGAATCCTCGTCGCTCGGAGAGATGGAGTTCATCTTCGTGAAGGCGACCTTTACGAAGCGGGATCCTGAGGAGAGATCCCCCGGAAGACCGATCCCGCCCATTCCTCTGCTGTAGGGATCAAGGTCGAGTCCCTTCGCAAAGGTGTTCTCCCTGGCGGCAGCCGATACGCCGCGGTAGTCGTTCAGGCGGAAGAGCTGCTTATCAAAGGTCGGATTGTTCGACATGACGCCGACGGGGTTGTCATAGACATGGATCCCATCCTTTACTGACTCCACGACGATGCTTCCTGACTGATCTGCGATCATCCAGTGAAGCGGGGTGATGGGGAGCTTCTCGCTGAATGGGATGTTCACGAGGCAGATCCTTTGCAGAAGTGCCTGGGCCTCTGCCAGGTTCCTGCACTGACCAAGGATCCACGGGATGAACTCAAACGGGGAGATGGCATCCTTTCCCTTTGCCGCATCCGATGCGGGATCCGCAAAGAATCCGTTCCCCGGGAAGTTCAGTCCTGCCATCGAAAGCCCTGTCTCGTTTGTCGCATCGTAGTAGAGCGGAAATCCGCCTGCCACAAACGCCATGCCGATGATGGCCTGGTGGTGTGTCAGTGTTTCCTTCGTCCGGAAGGGAATCGGGAAGTTCCGAGGCGTCACCGTGACCGACTCCTCATAGGAGAATTCCAGGTCCAGGTTTCGGCCGAAGTAATGGTCCTTCGTCGCATATGTTGCACAGGTGCACATGTCAGATACCTCCTTGCTGTTGCGTTAAAGCCGGACAGTCCGTACCGCTTAAGTATAGCACAATGCAGACAAACTTTCATGACCGCTGGGTACAATTTGTGATATTGTCGATGAAATGGTGATAAACAGTGGGCTTTACAGCTGCTGTCTGTATTTTTAGAGATCTTCTCGACATCTTGCCAATAGTATTGGTTACTATAATATTGATTACGTGAACTGTTTATGCGGCGGCTTCTTTCATTTCCATTACAACATATCCCACCTGTCTTTTCGATATCCCTTGCCATTATGAAATTTTCATGGAATCGTTTCCATTTGTGGTGGGGGAAGTTTTCGTTTATAGTCTATAGCAGAAAATCAGTTTCAGGATGAGGTAGAATCATGGCGGATCAGCTTTTTGATATCCTCCCAGATCGCTTTTTTAGCATTCTGGCGTCAAAGAATAAGAAAACTTATGCGAAAGCGCTTTTTGTTCTTCATGAGGCATTTCAGGAAGAACTGGAAATCCGCAGGGAGGATCTGATTGCGCGCCTTACGGATTCCATGGAAACGGACATAATGGGCACGGATTTCAGTGATGATATCACGTCCGATGAACAAGGAGAGGATATCAGCGATCTGTCCGGCCGGGCACATTTTCTTCTGAGAAAACTCAAGGACTGTGGATGGATTGAGACGGAATATGCGAGGGGATCCTTTGACGAGCTGATCACGCTTCCCGATTATGCCATTCAGGTGATCGAAGTCCTCTTTGATCTTACGCAGGAGAGCAGGAAGGAATACAACAGCTACGTCTATGCTACTTATGCCGCACTTGACAATTCCGATTCTCATCCTGAATACAGGTATCAGGCACTTAACACAGCATATGACAATACGGTTCGGCTGGTGGAAGAGCTGAAAACGCTTTATAACAATATCCGCCGATATTTTAACCGGATTCAGCCGGAGATGAATCCCAACCGGCTGCTGTCGGCGCATTTTGATGAATATAAGAAAAATGTGATTGAAGCGGTCTATTATCCGCTGAAGACGATGGATTCCGTACCACGCTTTAAAAATCCGATCCGCGAAATTCTGAACAGATGGATGCTTGATGACAGCCTGATGCGTGAAATCATCCGGCAGGGAATCAGTGCCAATATCTTTGAAGAGGAAGAATCCGGGGAAGCGGAGGCGGTACGAATGATCCATTACATTGTGGATACATACGATGGCCTGGATGAACTGATCGACCAGATTGACCGCAAGCATACAGATTATACCAACGCATCGCTGGAAAAAATCCGCTACCTCATCAACGTGGACCGGGGTGCACGAGGCCGTCTTGTCCATATCCTGCAGCATGCAGATCAGCCGGAACTCATGAAGGAAATGCAGAAGTCACTGGAAGCCTACCGGCATGAATGGGTGTCGCAGGAATCTCTGTACGACCGCGTGGAGCATAAGGCACGCAAAGAGGGAAAACCGATGAAGGCGGAGCCGGTTTCGGCTGACCAGGGCGTACAGGCAGAATTCCTGAAAAATGTCCGGCGTCAGTATTCCAATCGCCGGATTGACGGCTGGGTGCTGGAGCAGTTAGGGAGCCGGGAAGAACTGACGACGGCAGATATCGGGATGGAAAGCAGCGAGGATTTTATCCTGTTCATGCTCGGCACCATCCGGGGGACAGAGCGGAGCGCGCCATATCGCGTTCGCTTTCTGAAAGGCTACGAAAAACATGGCGGTTATCGACTGCCGGAAGCTGTATTCAGCAGGAGAAAAGGAAATGGGTAATTTTCAGGACAAGTTTGAAAAACTGAATATGACAGACAGAGAGCGCTTTCGGCAGCTCACGAATTACCTGCTTGCCCATACTTATCTGCTGTCGCGCACCATGAATTTTGAGGAAGGAACAAGACCGGTCAATGAGGATTATCTTTTTGTTGAGCGGAATCTGGATCTCTTTCAGGATTATCTTTCCTATGCCGGATTCCGGCTGACTGTGGACAATAACTATGGCGTCATGGCTCTTTCCAGTGAATTCGAAGGCAGCCGCGTCCGCTTTGACAAGTTTACGACGCTGATGATCTACTGTCTCAGGCTGATTTATGAGGAGGAGCGGGAGAAAATCACACTGACTGATACCGTTATCATAACAACCAGTGATATTGTGAACAAGATGATGACGGTAGGTGCTATAAAAAAGAAACCGTCGGACCGGCAGCTGCGGGATTCTCTCCGGACGATCGGCTGGTTTCGACTTGTGCTGAAGGACAGCGGCGCCTGGGAGCGTGCAGATACGCGCTATGTCATCATGCCGTCTTTGCTCTTTATCATTTCAAACGAGAGAATAAAGAATCTCAGCAGTCTGGTGAAGGATTCGCCGGATGATGATCGGTCAGATGATGTGGAAGAAGAACCGAACGTAGACCCGGAGGAGGAATGACCGGTTATGAGAAAGCTGAAGAAGATGCTTCTGCTCCACTGGTATACATACAGCAATGAGGAAATCGAATGGAGTGACATTAATTTTCTCACTGGCGATACAGGATCCGGCAAATCGACGATCATTGATGCCCTCCAGCTGATCGTGCTCGGTGATTCCAGCGGCACATTCTTTAACAAGGCGGCGAATGAAAGGTCAGAAAGAACGCTGAAGGGATACCTCTTCGGAGAGACGGGGGATGACGGAGAAGCAGGATTTCGTTATATCAGGAATGGCCGCTTTACGTCTTATGTTGCGCTGGAGTGGGAAAATACGGTCCGGCATGAAAATTTTGTCACCGGGTTTGTCGCTGACTGCTACTCAGACATGACATGGACACAGCGCTGGTTTGTTTTGAAAAAGAATGGCATTCCGGACGACCGTTTCTGCTCGAAGGACGGAGTGCCACTGGATATCGCGGCGCTCCGCAAGACCATTCGGAACCGATATGGGAAGAACAGTATTGATTTCTATGAAACAAACCGGGCCTTTCAGGCGGTGCTGCTTGGCATGTACGGTCAGATCAAGAGGAAGTATTTCAGCCTGTTCCGCAAAGCGGTTCCTTTTTCGCCGATCACAAATATCGAACAGTTCATTACGGAATCCGTCTGCAATGTCCGGAATAATATTGATATCAACAACATGCAGAGTGATATTCTTCAGTATAAAAAGCTGGAGGAAACAGCGGAGCGAACGAAGAGACGGATTGAAGCTCTCCGCGTGATTGATGAAGATCAGGACAAGCTGGAGACCGTGCTGGATAAACTGAAACAGCAGCAGTATATCGTGGTCCGCGCACGGAAGGAGGACCGGTCGGTAAGGCTGGAGACGCAAAAACGCACACTGGCGGAAGAGCAGGAAGCGGTGGAACAGCGCAGGGCGGAGGAGGCGGAATTTACTGCTGCGGCCGAAGAGCTCTCAAACCAATATGACGAGCTGAACCGCGAGTATCTGACTTCGAATATCAAGACACGTGAGCATGAGCTTCGGATGGCCAGGGACGATCACAGGACGAAAATCCGGGAGATTCGGGAAGAAATCGACCGCGTGATGCGCGCACTTCATCAATACGGACAGGACTGGATCCGTGTGTTGTCGAATATCCCCGAGCTCTGGGAGGGAGCAGATCGTGCCGACGGGCAGAATGAGCTGACCGGTTCGTTCCAGTTGATGTCGAAGCTGCCGGAGGAAGCCGCAGAGACCTTTGACTTTGCTGCGGCAGCGGACCGTATGCAGAAGCTGCAGGGGAACCTCTATGATCTGAATGGCCGCTGCAGGGGTGAGGCGGAAGAAATCGCCGGGAAGATCAGGCACCTGGAGCATGAGATAAGCGGTCTGAAGAAAGGGATCAAGCCGTATCCTGAGAGCGTTGCTGCCCTCCGGTCGGCGCTGCAGGAGCATTTCCATGGTAGTGCGGAGATCCGGATCCTGGCGGACTGCCTTGAGATCCGTGACGCTTCATGGCGTAATGCTATTGAAGGATATCTGGACCGACAGAAATTCTATCTGCTTGTTCCGCCGTCCTGTTACCGGGAAGCCCTGAAGGTCTATGATGCGATGAGGGAAGGTCACCCTGTCTACGATGCCGGCCTGATTGATATCGGATCTTTGAGGAGAGATCATGGAGACTGCCAGGCAGGAGCAGGATCGCTCGCAGAGGAAATCCTCACAGATGATCCGGATGCCAGGCTGTATGCGGATTATATCCTTGGCCGCGTGATGAAGTGCGAACGTGCGGAGGATCTGCCGCATTATCATACAGCAATCACCCGAAGTGCCATGCTGTATAAAAACTATGTGGCAAGAAAAATCAACCCCACCAGGTACCGGAATCCCTTCATCGGCCGTTCCTCGCTTCAGAGACTGCTGGAACAGCGTCAGGAGGAATTGAGAAGTCTGGAGGAAGAAAATCATCTTCTTCAGAAAAAACTGAGCCGGTTCCATAAGGCACTGCAGACCTCAGTCATGAACAGACAGGAAGCCGAAAGCGATGCCCGCACGATGAGAATGCGGTCAAAGCTTGCTGCACTGCAGGAGGAACTTGAACGGCTGGAAAAGGAATATGATTCACTGGATTTTACCTATCTGAACCGCATGGAAGAAAAGCTGAATCAGGTAAAGAGTGCACGGAATCAGAAGCGAAGGGAAGCCGGCGAGGCACATGATAAAGGGATCAGCCTTGCGGCAGATATCCGAAATCTTACAGAGGAGAGGATCCCTTCTTCGGAAAAGGCACTTGCGGAGGTGGAGGCCGAGATCAAGGAAGCATACGATCCGGAATGGATCGAAAGGATCGGAGAACCCCGGTATCTGAAGGAACGCGATCAGGGCACG
>CADBOY010000132.1 GCA_902796405.1 uncultured Lachnospiraceae bacterium
CAGAGTCCGCCATCATGAAGATGTTGTTATAAGCATCGAGGCCATCCAGCAGATTCTTGGTCAGCCGGTTATCGGCCTCCGTCCAGTTCTCAATGACTTCCTTATATCTCTCCGCCTCTGTCAGCATACCGAAGCGGAAATTCCGGTTGATCTTGTCGACCTTCACCTGGGTCTCGTCCAGAATCTGCTGTTTCGTAGCCGGCACCGTCATATCCGAGATAGAAACCGTAATGCCGGACAGCGTTGAGTACTTGTATCCGATTGCCTTGATCCGGTCAAGTGCTTCCGCCGTCGCGATGATACCGTGCACATTGATCGTGTTCTCCAGGATCTTCTTCAGCTGCTTCTTGCCGACCAGGAAATCGATTTCCAGGCGGAACATGTTCTTCGGATCGGAGCGGTCTACATAGCCCAGATCCTGATCAATGATCTCATTGAACAGGAAGCGGCCATACGTCGACTCTTCCATACCGTACTTCACGGTGCCATCCGGAAGCGTGACGGAGCGGCGGACATGAATTCTTGCGTGAAGATCCAGATCTCCGTTCTCATGCGCCATGGTCGCTTCATTCAGATCCCGAAAATACTTGCCTTCTCCGCGAACGCCGGGGCGCTCCTGCGTCAGATAGTAGATGCCGAGGACCATATCCTGCGAAGGAACGGCAACCGGGCCTCCATCGGAGGGCTTCAGCAGATTGTTCGGTGCCAGCATCAGGAAGCGGCACTCAGCCTGCGCCTCCACAGACAGCGGGAGATGGACGGCCATCTGGTCACCATCGAAGTCGGCATTATATGCCATACAGGACAGAGGGTGCAGCTTGATGGCCTTGCCTTCTACCAGAATCGGCTCAAATGCCTGTATGCCGAGTCGGTGCAGGGTAGGCGCACGGTTCAGCATGACCGGATGGTTGTGGATGACATCCTCGAGGACATCAAAGACCTCCGGACGCATGCGCTCGACCATCTTCTTGGCGCTCTTGATATTGGTCGCCAGGTTGCGGCTGACCAGTTCCCGCATGACGAACGGCTTGAACAGCTCGATCGCCATCTCCTTGGGAAGACCGCACTGATAGAACTTCAGCTCCGGGCCGACAACGATAACGGAACGGCCGGAGTAATCCACTCGCTTACCCAGGAGGTTCTGACGGAAGCGTCCCTGCTTGCCCTTGAGCATATCCGACAGGGACTTCAGCGGGCGGTTGCCAGGGCCGACAACAGGACGGCCTCTGCGGCCGTTGTCAATCAGAGCATCCACCGCCTCCTGCAGCATCCGCTTCTCATTGCGGACGATGATGTCCGGTGCCTTCAGCTCGAGCAGTCTGGCCAGACGGTTGTTCCGGTTGATGATTCTGCGGTACAGATCATTCAGATCCGAGGTGGCAAAACGTCCGCCGTCGAGCTGTACCATCGGCCGCAGATCCGGAGGAATGACCGGAATCATGTCCATGATCATCCATTCCGGACGATTGCCCGAGAGCCGAAAGGCCTCGACGACTTCCAGTCTCTTGATGATCCTGGTCTTTTTCTGGCCCGTCGCATTCTCCAGCTTCTCCTTCAGGTCTTCCGATTCCTTGTCCAGATCAATGGCCTTCAGGAGCTCCTGTACCGCCTCGGCACCCATGCCGGCGCGGAAGCTGGCATAGCCAAACTTGTCAACAGCTTCACGGTACTCCTTCTCGGAGAGAACCTGCTTGTACTCCAGAGTGGTATCTCTGGGATCCAGCACAATATAGGAGGCAAAGTAAAGCACTTTCTCCAGAATCCGCGGAGACAGATCCAGAATCAGCCCCATGCGGCTCGGAATCCCCTTAAAGTACCAGATATGGGAGACCGGAGCGGCCAGAGCGATGTGGCCCATGCGCTCACGGCGCACACTCGCCTTGGTGACTTCGACGCCGCAGCGGTCACAGATCACGCCCTTGTAGCGGATTTTCTTGTATTTCCCGCAGTGGCATTCCCAGTCCTTGCTCGGTCCGAAGATTCTCTCGCAGAACAGTCCGTCTCTCTCCGGCTTCAGAGTCCTGTAGTTGATGGTCTCGGGCTTCTTTACTTCGCCGTGCGACCACTCCAGGATCTTCTCCGGAGACGCAAGGCCGATCTTGATGGAATCGAAAACCAGCGGCTGGTAACCATCTTCATTCACAGCAGGCATGTTCGTCTCCTTTCTCACGCGTCATAGTCATCGGAATCATCGGAATCGATCTGAATGCCGAAATCGTCATTCTCGCCGCCGAATACCGGCTCATCGTCATCAAAATCAATATTGAGATCCTTGTCGTCCATCGAACTGTCTTCGGCATCGGCGTCATCCGCATCGGAATCCGCATCGTCCGAAGCATCCGAATCTGCAGAGGCTTTCTCATCAACAGGCCGGAATTCACTGCCGACGATCTCCTGCTGTTGATAGCCATTCGCCGCAAAATCCTCATTGCCGCGATTGTGCCGATAGTCGCTGTCGTCATTGAGAACCGACCGGAAGTCCGGAGTGCCGTAATCGACATTCTCCTTGACCTCCACCTCATTGCCGTCCTCATCCAGAAGACGGACATCCAGGCCAAGCGCCTGCAGTTCCTTGAGCATTACCTTGAAGGATTCCGGTACGCCAGGTGTCGGAATATTCGTTCCCTTGATGATGGCTTCGTAGGTCTTCACACGGCCAACGACATCATCGGATTTGACGGTCAGGATCTCCTGCAGCGTATAAGCGGCGCCATACGCCTCGAGAGCCCATACCTCCATCTCTCCGAAACGCTGTCCGCCGAACTGGGCTTTGCCGCCGAGAGGCTGCTGCGTAATCAGAGAGTAAGGGCCGGTAGAACGGGCATGGATCTTATCGTCAACCAGATGGTGCAGTTTCAGATAGTTCATATGGCCGATTGTCGTCTTGCCGTCAAAGAACTTGCCGGTACGTCCGTCGCGAAGCTGAACCTTGCCGTCTCTGGCGATCGGCACGCCCTTCCAGAGCGCACGGTGCTCCAGATGGCTGCCAAGATACTCCATGACATCCGGACGGAGAGCTCCCTCGTATTTCGCACGGAAGTCTTCCCATTCCATATTGACATAGTCATCTGCCAGCTCAAGGGTATCCATGATATCCTCTTCCTTCGCTCCGTCGAAGACCGGCGTGGAAACCTTGAAACCAAGAGCCGCAGAGGCAAGGGAGAGATGGATCTCCTTCACCTGTCCGATATTCATTCGGGAAGGCACACCCAGGGGGTTCAGCACAATATCCAGCGGACGGCCATTCGGCAGATACGGCATATCTTCAATCGGAAGGATACGAGAGACAACACCCTTGTTTCCGTGACGGCCGGCCATCTTGTCGCCGACAGAGATCTTTCTCTTCTGCGCAATATAGATGCGGACGGACTCATTTACGCCGGGCGCCAGCTCGTCGCCGTTCTCTCTGGTGAACACTTTCGCGTCGATGATTGTTCCATAAGCGCCGTGCGGCACCTTCAGCGAAGTATCGCGGACTTCACGGGCCTTCTCACCGAAGATCGCCCGCAGCAGCCGCTCTTCCGCCGTCAGCTCGGTCTC
>CADBOY010000133.1 GCA_902796405.1 uncultured Lachnospiraceae bacterium
CCGTTCTCCGGAAAAAGAAAAGCCGTGAGCGCAGCCGGCATGATCCTGTCTCCGATCGTGGCCTTCTTCGCGGTTCAATTCTTCTACCACAATCCATTCACCGTGATGAGCGTCCCGATCGTGCTCTGGAACATCCTGTTCTACGAAATGTTCTATCTGTTCTTCTTCTTTCTGACCCGGCGCGTGAAAGCGGCTCTGCTCATTGGTGACGTCTTCTTTCTGATTGTGGGACTTGCCAATTACTTTGTGGTCCTGTTCCGGTCTTCTCCGATCCTTCCATGGGATCTGATTTCCATCGGCACCGCCATGAGCGTTGCCGGAGAATATCAGTACACACTAACCGTACAGGCACGCTGGTGCCTGGCTGCATTAGTCGGACTCTTCGTGCTCCGCCATTTCTGTACGTATCGAATGAAGGAAAAGCACCGGGTACTGCGGGCGGCCGGCTGCGTTTCCGTTCTCTGCAGCGTGATTCTCTATACAAATCTTCTGTTCTCTGAGAGTTTCGTGAGCTCACTGAATCTGTATCCCTACCTGTTCACACCACTCTATATGTCAGAGCGGAATGGACTGACCACGACATTCCTGATGGACCTGCAATATCTGCACGTTGAAAAACCAAGCGGCTACAGCGCCAGCGCGGAAAAGAAGAAACTGAGCAGCTACTCTGAGGATACCTCTCTCGCCGGCAATGCTTCCGGCAGCCAGGAGGACAGTCTTCCGAATATCATTGTCATCATGAACGAATCCTTCTCCGATCCCGCCGTACTCGGCAGTTTCGATACCAATATCGACTACATGCCGTACATTCACAGTCTGGAGCAGGGAGCAGACAACACCATGACCGGATACCTGAACGTATCGGTCAAGGGCGGCAACACTCCGAATACCGAGTTCGAATTTCTGACCGGAAACACCATGCGCTTTCTCCCGAGCGGCAGTATCCCTTACCAGCAATATATCAGCAAATCCATACCGTCTCTGGTCTCCTGGCTGGAAAAGCTTGGATATGATACGGCATCCATGCACCCCTACCGTGCATCCGGATGGAACCGGGAAAAAGTCTATCCGCTTCTGGGATTCAACCGAATGTATTTTGAGCAGGATTTCACTTCTCCCTCGTATGTCAGGAAATACATCAGTGATGAGTCATGCTTTGAGAAGATCGAGCAGCTCTATGAGCAGGAGAACAGTAGTTCCGACAGCCCTCTGTTCCTGTTTACTGTCACGATGCAGAATCACGGCGGATTCTATGAGGACTTCGGCAATTTCGATGTCAATGTCAGCACCGGCCTTGGATACCGGCCACTGGACCGCTACCTCTCTCTGGTTCGGCTGACTGACACCGCGCTGCAGAATCTGACAAATTATCTCAGTTCGCAGGATGAGAAAACCATTCTTGTTTTCTTTGGTGATCACCAGCCGAATGATGATATCGTCGAACCCATTCTGGAGAAGAACGGGCTGTCCTCTTCTTCTCTCACTGATGCTCAGAACGAACTGCGCTACAAAGTTCCCTGCGTAATCTGGGCCAACTACGACATCAAGGAAGAGACCGGTTTTGACATCAGTGCGAACTATCTCGCCGCCAAAGTTCTTCAGGCCGCGGGAGTTCCGCTTTCTTCCTATCAGCAGTTCCTGCAGGAGACAGAAGAAAGTATTCCCGTGATCTCGACGCAGCGAATCACAGCGAAAGACGGCACTTCCATGACAGATGCAGAGGAAAAATCCTCAGAGGCGGAGGAGGAATACCGCCGGATGCAGTACTACCGGATGTTTGACGACGATGCCGATGCACCTGCCGCAGACGATAAAACAGCCAGTTGATCAACCGGATGTCCGGCCAGGTTATACACCAGCCGGATATCTGACAATATTCTGGCTGTACTCTCACAATATAAAATATCCCCCCGGAAGCACCGCTCCCGGGGGGATCTCTTTGTTACTTATTCTTCTGGCTTTCCGTCTGCCATCTCTCAGGCTACGCCGACAAGCTCCTTGGCTCTCTGTGCGCAGGAAGCAGCATCTTCGGTGTAAGCATCAGCACCGATCTCATCCGCGAACTCCTGAGTGATCGGGGCACCGCCGACCATAACCTTGATCTTGGAACGGAACGGAGACTCATTCAGCAGAGCAACCGTATCCTTCAGAGAAGGCATCGTGGTGGTCAGCAGAGCGGAGCAGCAGATGATCTTGGTATCAGGATTTGCTTCGTAGGTCTCAACGAATTTCTCCTTGGGAACATCTACGCCAAGATCGATAACTTCAAAACCAGCGGACTCCAGCATCATGGCAACAAGGTTCTTGCCGATATCATGAAGGTCACCGGCAACCGTTCCGATGATGACCTTGCCAGCAGCACCGGCAGTACCGGATGCCAGATGGGGCTTCAGAACCTCAACACCCTTCTTCATGGCTCTTGCTGCTACCAGCATCTCCGGAACAAAGATCTCGCCGTTCTTGAACTTCTCACCAACTTCATCCATTGCGCTGATCATGGTGTTCAGCAGCTCGTTGGGATCCTCACCAGCATCCAGAGCAGCCTGAACGGCACCAGAGATCAGTTTAGCCTTGCCTCTGACAACGAGATCATAAACCTGTTTCTTTTCGTCAGCCATTTCTTCTCTACCTCCATGTTGGAACAATGTTATTTAACCTATATCCATCTTCAGCAATTGGATCCTGAAGATCAGGTTCACTTGATCTGCGGCATCTCCGCCGCCTGCCCGAACGCTGCCGCGTCCTCACAGATGGGAACTTCCGGGCAATTTCAAATACCTCAGTCTTTCTTCGGTCCGAAGAGACCTTCGCGATAGGCGCTGATGTACTCCATGCAGTAATCATCCTGACCAAGCAGGGCTTCTGTCGCATAGATGATTCCCATCATATCGCGGTTCGTGGGATCCAGGATAGCGGAATCCAGGCCAGCCTTCATGGCCAGTACAACAAATCCCATGTTGATCATCTTACGAACCGGAAGATTGAAGGAAATGTTGCTGACCGCAGCCGTGATATGAATCGACGGAACCTTCGCGCGGATCGTGCTGATTACTTCTTCGTTAAGGGCGATGCCGTCTTCCGAAGTGCAGAGCATCTCAACCAGCGGATCGATGTGAAGCTGGCTGGGCTTGATCTTGTACTCTTCTGCCTTCTTCATGATCTTGTCAAAGACCTTCAGACGATCATCCGCCGTCTTCGGAATACCAGTATCATCAGACAGGAGGGCGATGCACTGCCAGTCCGTTCCGGCGATCAGGGGGAACAGAATGTCGATCTTGTCACCTTCACCGGAAACGGAATTGACCAGACCGGGCTTCTTCACATAAGGCATTACCTGTGCCAGGACTCTCGGGCTCGGGCTGTCGATCGAGATCGGGAGATCGGTGACTTCCTGAATGCAGTCAATCATCCACTTCAGAGTTTCCACTTCCTCCGCCTCGGGGACCGAAGCACAGCAGTCGATGAATGTTGCACCGGCATCTGCCTGGATCTTTGCGCGGTTCTTGATGAAATCAGCGTCTTTCCTGGCAATGGCATCTGCTACTGCCGGAATGGAGCCGTTGATCTTCTCACCAATAATAATCATTGTCAAAACCTCCTGTGATAGATATCATCCATAAATGATTTTTCTCACCATTTATCACTCACATCATATACTTTAGCACAGTATTTGTGAACGGGCTATCAATAAAAATGATTATCATGGTTATTATTTTCCTATTTTTTGTAGGATTGATTTTTTCTCTCTCCTTGCGTTATTGCCGTTTTTTTTGTATAATCCAAATGTTTGAGTGCCGAATCGAAGCAGCCGCCCGCGACGGATCCGCGCAGAATAACAGAATGGATTTCAGGGCCGCTCACCTCTGCGGGCACTCAAAGTGAAGCAAGGCTCCCACAGAAGGGCAAATATACGGGAGCTGCATGGGACAGATTCTCCACTTGAAGACCCCAGCATGGCAATGCGGAATCACGTGCCTGGTCTCAGGATCTGCGTCGCACTCGGCGATCACCTGCCCGCCTTTCCGAGAATTCGTCCGCCATTCTGACAATGTACTTTCCGTCATTTTGACATGTTAAGTAAAGAGGCACCGCATGAAACTCAGCGCAAGACTGCTCTCCTATTATTTGAAGAAAAAATATGACGTCACGGAATCCTCGGTGATCACTGCGGATCCCAATCTCCGGTATGCGCTGATTACTGTGGACACCGGAGTGGAAGATGAAGGAATCGTATATATCACCAGCAGCAGTCTTCTCTGGCGCCCCGAGCAGATGAGGAATGTCTCTCTCACCGTTTTTCTCGGCAAGAGCATTCCTCAGCAGCATCTGAACGAGGCAAATGTCATCGCCGTATCCGGCGCGCAGGGGCCGGAAGAGGTTCTTGCCAGCATTCAGGATATCTTCGACCTGTTCAATCAGTGGGATGAGGACTGTATGGCATCCCGTCTTCACAACCATACCATCCAGGATCTTCTTGACCTCACTTCCCCCATCATCCCGAACCCCATGGTAGTCATCAGCATGGATTTTACGGTTCTCGCTTCACGCGGTGTGGATTTCGGCGAGCTGCGCAACTCCGTCCTCGGTACGAATGAGAAAACCCTGGATATGGTCATCGCTCTGAAGACCGACCCGGTATACGCCGCTCTGAAGGACCGCGAGGGGGCCTTTTTCTATCCTGGGAACAGTACGATACA
>CADBOY010000134.1 GCA_902796405.1 uncultured Lachnospiraceae bacterium
ATGAAATTTCCCGAGAAGGAGGGCCATCAGATCTTTGTCGAGCCTGAGGGACTTTACACAAATGAGATGTATCTCGGCGGAATGTCCTCCTCCCTCCCGGAGGACGTTCAGTACGCGGTGATCCACGCGACACCTGGTCTCGAACACGCGAGGGTGGTGCGGAACGCCTACGCGATCGAGTATGACTGCATTGATGCGCGGCAGCTCACCGCAGCGCTCGAGTTCAAGAAGATCCGCGGTCTCTTTGCGGGCGGCCAGATCAACGGGAGTTCCGGATATGAGGAGGCCGCAGTTCAGGGATTTATGGCGGGCGTAAACGCCGCCCTCGAAGTCCTCGGGAAAAAGCAGGTGATCATCGAGCGCTCCCAGGGATACATCGGCGTTCTGATCGATGATCTGGTGACGAAGGAGAGTCATGAGCCATATCGGATGATGACGTCACGCTCCGAGTACCGGCTGCTCCTGAGGCAGGACAACGCGGATCTCCGTCTCTCGGAGATCGGATATCAAATCGGACTTGTCTCCGAGGAGCGGATCAGGCGGGTCCGCGCGAAAAAGGCGGCAATCGAGAGGGAGACCGCAAGACTGAAGGAGACCTATCTCGGCGCGAACGAAAGAGTGAATACATTTCTGCGGGAACACGGATCCTCAGTGCTGAATACCGGCGTGACACTTGCGGAGCTTGTCTGCCGTCCGGAGCTGAACTATGACCTGCTGGCGGATCTGGATCCGGAGCGGCCGGTCCTTGCGGAAGATGTCCATGAACAGATCAATATTGAAATTAAGTACGAGGGCTACATCCTCCGGCAGGAGAGGCAGGTCCGGCAGTTTCAGAAGCTTGAGAGCAGGAAACTTCCGATGGACGTGGACTACAGGAAGATCCCGAATCTTCGTCTGGAGGCGCAGCAGAAGCTGAATCTTGTGAAGCCGGCGTCTGTGGGACAGGCGTCAAGAATTTCCGGGGTTTCTCCTGCAGATATCAGCGTACTTCTCGTCTGGCTTGAATCTTACAGGCGGGAAGAGCGCGAAGGTATGGATAATTCAAAGAGCCGAAGCAGAGACATGACGGAGGAAAAATGAGCGAGCTTACTGACTTTTACGAGGGACTGTGCAGGGCGGTATCCTTTTTGAAAATCGAGATCACAAGCGGTCAGGCAGACCTCTTTTACAAATTTTATGAAGATCTCGTGGAAAAAAACCGTGTTATGAACCTGACCGCAATCACAGATCAGGAAGGCGTCATTACCAAGCACTTCGCGGACAGCCTGTCGCTGGTGCGGGTCGTGCCTTCTCTGAGAAGTGCCGGAACAGAATCAAAAGCGGAATCCGGAACAGATCCGAGGACGGAGCTCCAGACAGTTCCTGAGAGAAGTGTTGATTCGCCTGCTGGTAAGAACAGCGCCATACAGAAGGTGATAGATCTCGGGACAGGCGCCGGTTTTCCGGGAATTCCCCTGGCAATTCTGTTTCCTGAGATTCAATTCACACTTGTGGACAGTCTGAACAAGCGGATTTTGTTTCTTAGCGAAGAGTGTGAGAAATTATCACTGCGTAACGTCATTCTCATTCATGCGCGCGCAGAGGAGCTTGCCCGGAAAAAGGAGCATCGGGAGCAGTATGATCTCTGTGTCTCGCGCGCCGTGGCCAACTTATCCACATTGTCAGAATATTGCATCCCATTTATCCACAAAAATGGATACTTTATCCCCTACAAGTCGGGGAATGTTGATAACGAACTGAAGCAGGCCGGCAAAGCGCTGCGCATTCTGGGTGGTACGGTTGAGAGAACGGATCGGTTTCAGCTCCCGGGGGACGCCGGTGACCGCTCTCTGATCTTGATCCGAAAAACCCGTGAAACGCCGGTTCAGTTTCCGAGGCAGGCAGGTCAGCCAGCTAAGAAACCAATTCTCTGAACAAGTCCTTTTGACGTTCGCAGCCGAAGATGTTTCACGTGAAACATCTTCGGCCAATGTAAATCTGCGGTTCATGGTCCAGAGATTAGATGCCTTGTCAATGATCTGAAAAATAGGAAGTCTCAAAATAGATACGGAAATAAAAGCTTGATTGTAAAATGAGACAGCATCCCGGCGCTTCTTTGAAACCGTGACTCCAGGTTGGCACACCTTGAAAAGCAGGGCACCGAAAGTACAAAGCAGCGGTGGATAATAGCTTGAAGAATAGTCGGCCCTCGACTGATTCAGTTTGCTTTTCCCGGGAGAAAATGGATCGAAAGCTGCAATTCAGAGTGTACTCGGAATTAAAACCTCGTAATGGCCTGCTGATGAAAGCCTCTGGCTGTGTGACACCGGACAAAATATCGAATTTCAATTACTCGACATCCGTCAGATCATGTTGAAAGCGCTTCTGCACATAAATTGAAATTTTAGGACAGTTAGATTCTTAGATCTATAAAAAGATTAAGGATACGAAACAATCGTCAAATTGAGCCAAGTCGGCCAAATCCATCAGCAATGGTTTTAGAAGCGCGCCGGCGCCATGTTTCACGTGAAACATTTTTATGGTATAGTAGGAGCCAGGTACGAGGTGAGCAGATGAATAAAATAATAGCACTGGCGAATCAAAAGGGTGGAGTTGGCAAGACGACAACCGCTGTGAATCTTGCGGCGGCGCTTGCCGAGGCAGGAAGGCATGTGCTTGCTGTGGATTTTGATCCGCAGGGAAATCTGACCAGTGGGTTTGGCATTGAAAAAGATCGTGTAGAAAACACAGCCTATGAAGTTGTCATGGGACAGTGCAGTGTAGAGGATGTGCTGCAGAAAACCTACTCAGATCGTCTGGATGTCATCCCCTCAAACGTAAATCTTTCCGGAGCGGAAATTGAATTACTCGACAGGGAAAATCGAGAGAATATCCTGAAGAATTGTCTGGAACCGGTCAGGAAAAAATACGATTATATACTGATTGACTGTCCCCCGTCGCTCTCCATTCTGACTGTAAATGCGATGACTGCCGCCACAAGTGTCCTGATTCCGATCCAGTGCGAGTATTATGCGATGGAAGGGCTGAACCAGATGATGAGAAGTATTCAGCTCGTTCGGAAAAAACTGAATCCTGAGCTTCAGATCGAGGGCATTGTGTTTACGATGTACGACGCGAGAAATAATCTCTCGCAGCAGGTTGTCGACAGTGTGAAGGAGGCGCTTCATGAGCACATTTTCCAGACGATGATTTCCAGAAATGTGCGTGCAGCCGAGGCTCCGAGTTACGGCCTTCCGGTAACCGAGTACGACCCCCGCTCCAGCGGCGCGGAAAATTACAGGAAACTGGCGGCGGAACTGATCGAATTAGAGGACTGAAGAGGATTAAAATGAGTGAAAAAGCAGCAAGACCCAGGCGCCATGGTCTGGGAAAGGGATTGAATGATCTCTTTGGAATTCCGGATAATGCCGAAGCTTCTGAGGAACCGGCTTCGGAGAAAAGGAAAACTGAAAATACTTCTGCTGCGGCCGGTACAGGAAAAGCCGGAGAGAAAGCGATCCAGAGCGGTGAAGTTCTGGTACAGACAGGAAAAATTCTGGCAAATGAAAACCAGCCGCGGAAAAACTTTGAAGAGGATAGCATGAAGGAGCTGGTGGAATCCGTGCGGCAGTACGGAATTCTTCAGCCGCTCCTGGTGAAGCGGGAGGGGGAGAATTACAGGATCATTGCAGGCGAGAGGAGATTTCGCGCCGCAAAGGAAGCAGGGCTCAAAGAAGTTCCGGTGATCATACGGGATTACAGCTCGCAGCAGGCCGCGGAAATTTCCATCATCGAAAATGTGCAGCGCGCAGATTTGAATCCGATGGAAGAAGCCATGGCGTATCAGATGCTGATCGATGATTACGGACTAAAGCAGGAAGAGGTTGCAGAGAAGGTCAACAAGAACAGGACAACCGTCACAAATGCGCTGCGGCTTTTGAAGCTCTGCCCGGAGGTTCAGAAAATGACAGCCTCTGGTGTGCTCTCCGCAGGTCATGCCAGAACGCTGCTCCCGCTTGCAAGCGCCGTGGTGCAGAAAAAAACGGCGGACCTTGTCGTGGAAAGGGGACTGAGTGTCCGTGAGACAGAGCGTCTGGTTAAGCAGCAGGCTGCAGAAAAGCCCGCGCCCAGAAAGCCCGCGGAAAATGACGCCGCAAACCTCTATTACGAGGATTCTGCGGAAAAGATGCAGAGCATATTAGGCACGAAGGTCTACATCCGCCGAAGAGACAGAAAAAAAGGTAGAATTGAAATTGACTACTATTCGACGGCAGAGCTGGAGCGGATCATGGAGTTAATTTGCTCCATTCAGTCACAATAAGCGGAGGCAGGTAAGCATGCAGAATTCGCTTCTGATTGCGGCACTTGGGTTTGATTTCGTTCTTCTTGTGCTGATCGGATTTCTCTATTTCCGCTATCGCCGTCTCTACCGCGCATATGATGCATTTATGCGGGGAAAGGATGCGGAGACGCTTGAAAATACGATTATGGCGCTGGGTGAGGACATTCGGGACCTGCGGGCGGAGGACCGGGCGAATAAGGATGCAGTGCGCGTCCTGAATAAGAATCAGAGGGCATCCTTCCAGAAGTTCGGCGTTGTCCGCTACAATGCATTTCAGGATATGGGCGGAAATATGAGCTTTGCGATGGCAGTACTGGATTACACCAATTCCGGCTTCATCCTGAACACGGTGCACTCCCGGGAGGGATGTTATCTGTATCTGAAGACAGTGGACTGCGGCCAGACGGAGATTCTTCTGAGCGCGGAAGAAAAAGAAGCGCTCGAAAAGGCGCTGGGCTATCTGGACCGCTGAAATGCATAGGGAGAGGAGACTGGAAAAACCTGTCAGCGCAGGAAAATCAGAAAAGACCAGAAAAAGTCAGAAAAAATCGGGAAAGAGTGAAATAGACTGGGATAAATACGAGAAAGCCAGAAAAGACATAAAAACAGAAGACGGAAATTTCAAGAGACAGATCCTGGAAGCAGCCTGAGGATCTGTCCTTTTTTTATGGAAAACCGAGAGAAAAGGATTCCATCTGCAACGGCGTATTTGAAAAAACCGCGCGATTTCCATTTACCATTTGTAACTGTGCTCCGGGCTGTTTGATCTGCATTCCCGGTTAAAGTATTTCGCCTCTATTGAACCATTCCGCGGTTGATGTCGTCCTTAAGAACAGGATTGAAGGAAAGGAGGACGCAGGGTGCGAAAATTGACGCGGTATGAATTGCAGGAATACAGGGCCTTAATCCGGGAAACTCTGGAGGATCCGTTTGGAAGATCGTTTCTTCTGCTCGTCTACTTGGACAATAAGAGCGAGTTCTCAGGCTTTTATCTCACTCCGTACAGCCTGCACGGGGAGAGAACTTCGTTTCAGTCGCTGGCGGAAATGAGCGAGAAGATAATGGATCTCGTCTCTGAGGTTCTGAAGCGTGACCAGCGGGGAATTCTGGTCAGGTGCTGCGAGAGATGGATAGAGGAAGGACTACCGGAACGTGCAGACTTCGTAATTCTATTTCATATAGGATACAATTCTGTATGGACAGGCCGTCTGTTATCTGTTAAATTAGGCATCGATTGTTTTTATGAAGGCCGGGAAAGGCTTTTAAAGCTGCTGGAAAATTCAGCAAAAATCAAAGGGGATGAGTTATGAATTTCAAGGAGAAAAGGGGAAGATGGATCCACACCGCTCTGTTCGCTGCGGCAGCGATCTTCAGCGCTGGTTTCTGTATGGAGGCAAGAGCGGCATCCGTTCCCGAAGGATTCACCGTGCAGTCCGTCATAGAGGCCGGAATCGAAGACAAGAATTTTGCCAGTGCTGTCTATGAGAGCATCGCCGGGATGATAAGGGAGGACAAATATCCCATCGATCCTGCATGGGATACGAGACAGATACTGGAAAATTTTAGTAATGATAATTTAAGTTCAGGATCTGCCATTGTTGAAGCAAGCAATAAGGGAATCAAAAGTATAAGAGGCATTATGCTCTTAAAAAATGCCTTTACTATTTATCTGGAAGGAAATAACATACATGATCTAAGTCCACTTGATAGGAGTCTCGATCCAAATAATAAATTGTATTTCAATAAAACGAAAATAAGAATTGCGGTAAATAACTATCAAAATATAATACCCGCAGAATTAGTAGGCACCGATCAGGGAAACATCACCGTTGACAACTCCATGATCTTTGATCCGGCGTCCCTCGCATATGTTTTCAGCGATACGCAGAAAACTGTGGATCTGGATTTTGACATCGAGTATCACGGAGACAAGGGCGGAATTTTTAATCAGGGAAATTCCGAAAGAGAGAGCATCAATGAGGCAAATGCGGTGTATTCACCGTATGCGGATTATCGGACGCGGTACACCGGAACAACGATTACATTTCCAGGAAGAGACGGAAACCTGACCATTGCAGCAAATGCAGATGTGAGCGCAGAGAATAACTATCCGGCGGCCATTCATTACTGGTCCGCGGAGAATCTGCAGCGGACGTTGAATCTGGAATGGCTGTATCCGTTTCATGTGACATTTTACAGGACGGTAAAGGAGAGATACAGTTCCGAGATCTTCGGTGGAATACATCTTATCAAGAAGGGGCCCGACGGAGAACGCCTTTCCGGTGCGGTTTACGAGCTTTACAGAGTTCATGAGGATGGATCGAGGACGCGCTATCCGGATGACTCGGCCACTTTCCGCACGGGATCGAACGGGGAACTGACGGTCAGCCATCTGCCTGCCGGAACCTATGAATTCCGCGAGATCAGTGCGCCGAAAGGATATGTGCTGAACTCGGACCCGGTCCGCGCAATTGTTTCAGAGAGAACAGATCTTATCCAGAGTGCACTTCAGGGCGGTGAGACAGAGGCGGAGGTGAATTCGGATGTCACCGCGTTCAAGCCGGTCTGGGACCGCGTTTCCATCACCGGTGCCAATGGCAGAAGCAGCTGGCATCACGTGATGGAGATGACGAGAGGGACACGGAGCACGGTTCAGGCGTCAGATTACGATGCGGACTGCTTCATAAAAAACGGTGGAAGTCCTGTGACAGCGCTGAGGGGAGAAAGCATCAGCGGCAGCGGCATGTACACGGCGGAGGGAACGAAAATCTGTCTGTACGCGGCAGATCCCAAAACAGGCAGCCGCAGGGAAGTCGGCACGTTCGACAGTGCAGAAGCGGCGAGAAGTGCACTGAACCAGATGATTTCCGACCGCTCGTTTACGGAAGACACAGGAAACATTGAAATCGAAGCGCATTTCGTCTATCAGTGCGGGGAAGAGCTGTATGCCGAGGTATCACAGACCGATCCGAAGGAGAGCCCGGAGCAGCCGAAAACCCAGGAACCGGAGACAGTTCCGGCGGAGCTGGTAAAGAAGATTCGTGTTCAAAAAACCTGGGACGGGGAAAATCATCCGCTTCATGCGTTTTTCCGCCTCATATTGAAGCTTCATGACGGAACAGAGCGCGCGATCGGAAAAATCAAGGAGGTGTCGGAACAGAACGGGTGGATGGCGGTCTGGAGCTTTCAGGAAATCCGCAGAGCCGCGGCTGATGCAGAATCTTCCCCGGGCGATGCGTCAGAAGGTTCCGCGAGTGATGCCAGGGAGAAGGATGTGGACGGAGAGAAGGCCAGCGGGAGCAACGCGGCTGCAGAAAAGCCTGCCAGCGGGAGCGGTGCAGACGCTGGAAATCTCGCCAGCGGGAGCGATGCGGATCCGACAGGTTCCAACAGTGAGTACAGCGCTGCGAAGCTCTATGACGAGGACGGAGAACTCCTGGACGGAATGGTGATGGATGATCTGGCGGAAGGGATCGCAATTGAGGAAGTTCAGATTCCGGACGGCTGGGTGCCGGACTATGACAGTCCGGACATGGAAGCGGAAGGAGATGTGACGTATCTTGTGACAAACCGATGGGTTCCGGAGCGGGAGCAGCCGAAGAATCCGGACAGTCCGGAAGGCCCGGAGAATCCCGTCCCTGAGAGCCCGAAGCCGGAGAAACCGGAAACTGAGGAACCGCATGAGACCTCCGAAGAGCATGAAAATCCAGGACATTCCGGTGGCAGCAGTTCCGGGACTCCGAAAAAAAGCATGCCGGGAGCAGAACTGCCTGCGGAAGAAATCCCACAGGAGGAACAGGTTCTGGGTTATGAAAAAATCCATAAAAAGGTCGGCCTCCCGTGGGGCTCCGTCGCAGGAAAGAGAGCTGGAGTGCCAAAGACCGGAGAGAAATCCGGAGTGGCCGGACTTCTGATCAGCGCCTCTGTCCTCTGGTCGCTGGCCATTCTCTTCTACCTTGTGACCGCTCATCTGCGGAAAAAGCTTCGTTCCGGAAAGGAGGATTGAAATGGGCAGAATGGGAGCGGTAATTGGTTTAAACCAGACAGAGCAGCATGTAGTAGAGCTTGTCAGGAAATTTCAGGCCGGGGATACGGAAGCGTATGACAGAATCTATTCCCTTACCTATTCGAAAACCTATTACTGGATTTATTCCATGGTGCGCAACGAGTATGAGGCACAGGATGTCGCGCAGGAAGCGTATCTGACGGTTTATCAGAACCTCGCAAAGCTGCAGGATCCGCAGGCATTCAAGAAGTGGTTTAATCAGGTCGTTCTTCACTGCACCCTGGATTATATCGGATCGAAGCGATTTAAAAGCACAGAAGGAAGCGACATTGATGCGATCGCGGAGTCAGAAATAGAGGGAGAGGTATTTTCCGACGCGGGACAGGAGATTCTCGATGCGGAGCGGAAAAATGCCGTCTTAAAAGCGGTTAATGAATTAAACCCGGATTTAAGGGCAACGGTTCTGCTCCGCTACTACAACGACTGCAAGGAGCGGGAAATCTCAGAGATCATGATGGTGCCGCTCGGAACGGTGAAGAGGAGGCTGATGATCGCGAAGCAGCAGCTGTCCGGAAAACTCACGGGTATTTACTCCGTGTTTCCGTTCTTCTTTGTCCGCATGGCAGCGCAGCGCCAGGCGAGATTCGTCTTGAAAAAGAAAGGATTGAAAACTGCGGAGAAACCGGTCAGAAAAGCGGCGGTATGTTTCGGGGCAGCGGCGGGAGCTGCGGCGGCTGTGGTCCTGACAGGACCGGAGATTCAGGACATACGCTGCTATTCACCTGGCACCTATGTCAATGAACAGAAACTTGAGTGGAATGTTTCCTCGAAGCTTCCCCTGAAAAAAGTGGAAGTGGAGGGGCTGCGTGGTGCGGCAGATGCGGAGGGAAATCATTACCGCGCAGTGATAAGAGAGAACGGGACCTATATCATTACCGCTTATGATATTAACGGAAGGAAGGACAGTCAAACCGTAGTAATAGAGAATATAGATTCTCAGCCTCCGATCTATCAGTCCTATACAGAAAACAGCGGAAGCATGATCCTGAGATTCCATGATACTGAATCAGGAATTAACTGGTCTAATTCAAGTTTTAAAAAGGAAAATGGTCAGGCAGCTGAGACAGAAATTGATCCGTCCGCAGGTCTTGTGCGGATCGCTTTGTCAGATTTTCCAGTGCAGGCGAAGATGGAGGATCTCGCGGGAAATTACGGATATTATGATCTGAACCTGCATCAGATCCACACGCTGCAGAGTACGGATGCGGGAGAAAGGACGGAGAATGCTGCGGAAGAATAAGGCTGTTTATGTCGCGCTCCTGGGTGCAGGCCTCGTTCTCGCGGGGGCTGTGTTTCCGTGTGGCTCCGTACTGGTATCCGCTGCCGCGGTAAAAAATCCTCTGGCTGCCGGAATCGAGGGGAGTCCCGCCTACGCTGAGGCGACGGCATCAGACGCCGAAGTGGAATATGTTGAGATCGAGGGGGATGTCCGCGTAGTGCCGGAATTGATCTGGGACTCTTCGGAGAGCGGCCCGGGAAGGGACGGCGGTTCCCGCCCGGAGGATGGCACAGCAGGGAGTAAAGGATACGGAGAGGAAGAAAACGAAGGGGAATCTTCACACAAGCCTGGATTTACGCTCCGATACACCGTTATGAACCAGACCAGTGTGCTGGTTCCCGAGACAGAGATTCTGTTTACACTTCCGGAGAGCTCCGGCATGTATTTCGAGAACGCCGACGGGGAGTCGCGGAATCACGAGCTGAAAATACTGGATTTTTCTCCGGGAGAAACCCGGGAGGTGACGCTTCACGGAAACTGCAGGATGAAAACGGAGGAGATGACCCTACAGCCGATCCATGTGGAAATTATTCTGCGCGGGTATGGGCTGGAGCACAGATCGGACGGCGGATTTCCGATTCCGTCTCTCCCGCAGAGCCCGGAAATACAGGAAATAGATGTACCGCGGGAATTTGTCTGCAGCATTCTGATCGCAAATTTCACGGGCAGCGGCAGAGCTCCGGTAAATGCAGAAATGATCAGCAGAGGGGAGGCTGTCCGGATGCTTCTTGCGGAGCAGTCCTCCGGCAGCGGAAGCAGCAGGATGCACTTCCTCTCACCGGAGGACAGCGGGGAGACAGAAGAGCATGGGAAAAACCGGATTTATTTTCTGTCGGTTCTGATCGCCATGGCGGCCTTTTACTTCACACAGAAGCTCCTGAACGTATATTCGATCCGTAAGACAGAGCGTCTGCGGAAGTTCAGGAGAAAGTAAGTCAGCAGGGCGGATGCGGGACAGGCCAGACAGGCCGACAGGCCGCATCAAGCGGATGGAAAAGAAACGTTGCGGCTAGGCAGAATGGCGCTGTCAGGCGCGCAGACAGAAACGAAGCGGGGCTCCCGAGAGGGAGCCCCGCTTCGTTTCTGTCACTGTGGGGGAAAGTATGGAAAAGCTTGCGAAAGCTCAGCTTATTCAATTGCGATGTACTTCTTCTCCGGAACTGCTTCCTGTGCTTCCTTCTTCGGAATGCTGAGTTTCAGGATGCCGTCCTCGAACTTCGCGGAAATATCTTCCTGCTTCAGTGCATCGCCAACATAGAAGCTTCTCTGCATTGCGCCGCTGTAGCGCTCCTTGCGGATGTAGTGACCGTCCTCCTTGTTCTTCTCTTCCTTGTCAATGCCCTTCTGGGCGCTGATCGTAAGATAGCCGTTCTCGAGCTCAATCTTGATCTCATCTTTCTTGAAGCCCGGCAGATCAACATCGACCTCATAGCCGGTCTTGGTCTCTCTGACATCTGTCTTCATCAGGTTCTTCGCATTCTTGCCGAACACCGGATTTCTTCTCGTGGTATCAAGGAAGGTGTTCATCTGACGATCGAAATTGTCCCAGCTATCCATCCAGTCATCAAAAAGGTTCTCACCGAAAATACTAGGCATATACATCATAATTACTACCTCCTTTATTGATTGGGGATTTCGGAATTCTGAGGCGGGCCTTCCGGGGATCCTTCGGACCCGTTCCTCTTTCCTTGTCCCTCTCTTTTGTTCTAGCTGTAATATAACACTAACTATTAGCAGTGTCAAGAGATGAGTGCTAATAATTTGTGAAGTTTCTGTGAAATGCGTGAAAAGATAAATCTGTGTTAGAATGGAATTAAAAAAGGACATGTTCACAGACAGCTGAAAAAAGGAGGCGCGCCATGAAATCCGTAAAGATGTTTTATAGACAGGGGTGTCCGTACTGCAGGGCGGCGTTTGAGGCGCTTGAGGATCTGAAGAAGGAGAAGCCGGAATTTTCGCAGATTCCGATCGAATTCATTGATGAGAATGAGAAGCCGGAAATTGCAGATTCCTATGACTATTACTATGTCCCGACCGTGTATGTGGACGAGAGAAAGAGCTTTGAGGCGGGCCGGAGAGATACGTATGAGAGCCTGAAGGAAAAGCTGGACGCAGCGCTTCTGGACGCGTGCGGTACCTGAAGAGAAAACTGGGTTCGTTCTCGGGAGATGGATCATGTCAGCAGGGAAGGCTGGAAATAAGGGCCACGGAGCTCGGTTTCTGAAAATTTTCGCAGTGGCTGCGCTTGCGGCAGCGGTGCTCTGCGGCGCCGGCGGGCTTCTGCATTCGCCGGGAACCGTCAGTGCCGCCTCCGCCGTGGGCACTGAGGCCGGAAGCGCGGCAGCTGGAGAGGAAGCCTCCGGAGAAACGCCTGGCAGGGAGGCATTGTCCGAAGAAGGTCTCTCCGTGTACTTCCTTGATGTCGGGCAGGGAGATGCCGCCTTTCTTTCCTGCAGCGGCAGCACGATGCTCATTGACGGCGGAACATCGAAGCACTCGGATTTTATCTATTCCTGGCTGAAACGGCATCAGGTTTCAGAACTTACCTATATTGTGAGTTCGCATCCGGATGAGGACCACATCGGCGGGCTTTCCGGGGCCCTCCACGCGGCACATGCGGAAAATGCACTGAGCCCGGTTGCTGAGGATTCCTCGACGGGATTTCAAAATTTCAGCAGGCTTCTTGGGGAGCAGGGGACCGCGATTCAGGTTCCGGACGCTGGCAGTACGTTTTCCTTCGGAGATGCGGATGTGGAGGTGCTCGGTCCGGTGGACCGGACGGCGCCGGAAACCAATAATCTCTCGCTGGTGCTGAGAATTGTATACGGAGAGACCTCCTTTCTATTCACGGGGGATATGGAGGACCGGGAGGAAGCGGATCTCCTGGCGGGAAGCGGAGAGCTGCGGAGCACGGTGCTTAAGGTGTCGCATCACGGAAGCGCAAACGGCACGACGTATTCCTTTCTCCGCGCGGTGAATCCGGAAGCGGCCGTGATTTCAGTCGGCAGGAACAATTCCTACGGGCACCCCTCCGAAAAAGTGATGAATCTTCTGAATTCCGCGGGAATCAGCATTTACCGGACGGATGAAATGGGAACGATTCACGCGGAGAGCGACGGAACAAGCGTCACCTTCACGACAGAGAAAGCCGGCAGCGCGGGCGCAGACAGCCCTGCGGACACAGAAGGTGGCGTGAGCGCAGACGCAGCCGGCAGCGCAGACACAGACAGCAGCGCCGGAGCAGACAAGGGCAGTGTCACAGATGCAGGAACGGGCAGCGAAGACGGGGTCTCAGCGGAAGGCGGTTTGCCTGCGGCGGCCGGTCTCGCGGAGGGAACTGCGGAAAACTGTGATTATGTCCTGAATGTGAGTTCCCATAAGTTTCACAGGCCGCAGTGCAAGAGCGTTTCCAGGATGAAGGAAAAGAATAAGCGGTTTGTGCGGGGGACGCGGGAGACAGTGATTGCCGACGGGTATGAGCCATGCAGGATCTGCAATCCGTGAGGGACCTCGTTCGCAAATTGTAAGGCTGCATTAAGATATGTTCACCGAATTTTCATCCTGTGTTCAGCCGCTTTTCAGATCTCTGCAGTATTCTTCCCGGTATCGGAAGGAGGAATCGGTCAGATGACGGCGTATGTTTTGATCGTGATTTTGGGAATGGCGATGATCTCCGCAGCAGCGTCCGGAGACTGAAGGCGCGGCATCAGGCGCTGAGAGCGGAGAAGCGCCGGCCCATGGGTGAGGAACGGGCGGAATCCAGGTGCGGGAGGATAATGCATGCAGACGGCAGTACTGAGAGATGTACGGGACAAAATGTCGGACAG
>CADBOY010000135.1 GCA_902796405.1 uncultured Lachnospiraceae bacterium
CAGAATGCCATGTTCATGGGCAATCTGACCGATTTCTGCTATCGGTTCGATGGTTCCGATCTCATTATTGGCGGTCATCACCGAGATCAGGATCGTATCGGGCCGGATTGCCGCGCGGACATCCTCCGGATTCACGGTACCCTTCTCGTTGACATCCAGATACGTAACCTCACAGCCCTGCTTCTCCAGCCACTCGGCCGTGTGCAGGATCGCATGATGTTCGATCTTTGTCGTGATGATATGACGCCCCTTCTTCCGCATTGATTCAGCGACTGCCTTGAGAGCCCAGTTGTCGGATTCACTTCCGCCTGCCGTGAAGTAAATCTCCCTGGGTTCTGCCCCGATCAGCGCAGCGGCGCGGCGGCGTGCTTTCTCCACAACATCCTTCGCCTCGCCGGCAAATCCATACACAGCCGAGGGATTTCCATATTCTTCGCAGAAGAAAGGTCGCATCTCCTCAAATACTTCGGGAAGAACCCGGGTGGTTGCTGCATTATCCAGATAGATCATTCCATTACCCTCCGGAGCCGACACTCCGTACCATGCTCTTCGGAATATAGCCCTTGCGGTTTTTCCCTCCGATCCTGACCTTCACATAATACCACCATCTGCCATAGCGGTCTCGGGAGCGATACAGCGCGGTCAGCGTCATGCCTCGGCGCACCGCTCCCAGAGACCGGTATATCGCTCCGGCATACTTTCTCAATATTGCCACTTTCCTGGTCTTCACCTTAAGACTAGCCTTCTTTGTCGCGATAAGACGCACCGATGAGAGCTTCCCCTTCGCGCTTTTTCCGGCATAACAGTAATAAGAACGAACCTTGAAGTAATACGTGCATGCGCTCTTCAGGCCGGTCATAGTAACCTGGTTCGTTCCCTTGACGGAAGTCACAAGGCGATACGTTCCGTTCAGCGCGTCGGCGCGGTAGATCTGATATCCGGTCGCCGAAGACTGCGCCTTCCAGGTCAGAGTGATCGCATTCTTTCCTCTGCCTGAAGCCTTTACCCCGCTGACCTGCCCTAGAGAAGGCGCAGCATAGCTGCAATTAGTGGACAGAACAAAGCCATTTCCTCCGGATGACAGATGATACCATATTTTTCCGGCAGCATCCTTTGCCGTATAATCGGTGCGGCATACCGTCCCCCGGCTGACCTTTTTCTTCTTAGTGAAGCTGCTTCCCGCTCCGCTTCTCGCATAAACGGTTTTTGTCATCTGGACAAAAACCGGGGAGGAATAGACCACTGCCGCAGAGGCAACGGAAGACGCGGCCCCGTCTCCGGAATCCGTCACCGGAATCACGCGGTAATAATATGCGTATCCCTCCGGCAGACCAGTGTCTGTATAGTCCGTTCCGCTCACCTGTCCAATCATATTGAAGGTACCGCCTGCACTTTCTGCGCGCTGAATCCGGTAGCTCTTCGCGCCGCGAGCCGCATTCCAGGAAAGATGGACTGAGCTTCCTTCAGTATATGCCTGCACGGTCAGCGCAGCAGAAGCGTTGTTGTTTATCGTTCCTCCATAGTAAAAATTGCAGTCTGTATAGGTCTTGATTCCATCCACCCGACCAGTAGAGGTATACTGCCACATACAGTATTTACCGGAATAATTCGCAGCGAAATTGCTCTTACTGGTGACATACCGCGCCAGCCAGATGTTGGTAAAGGACTCGAGCGCTGCTGCGTCATAGTCATTTTGCAGCCCGTTGTAGCTGCTGTAGACCATGGTGTCGTACCCAGCTGCCGCGATCCGGCTGCAGAACGCCCGGGCGACCTCCGAGTATGACGATGGGGAAAGATTAGCCTGACTCAGCCGGCTCCCCGTAGGGTTCTCACTGTCGAAAACGACCGGATAATCCAGATCCATTCCGTTCAGCAGACGGAGCACATAATCGGCTTCTTTCTTTGCCTCGCTGACATTGACCGCCTGTGAATAGTAATAGATTCCGATCGGAAGACCAGCCGCGCGGACTCCGGGCAGGTAATTATCGAATTGTTCGTCCTTGTTCATCGTGAACTCCGACTTCAGATTCGTATAACCAATTCGAAGCAGGACATAATCGATGCCGGCAGCCTTCACTCTGTTCCAGTCAATGCCGGTACCATTCCACTTCGAGACATCGATTCCGTCCAGAATCTCACAGCCATTGAACCGGCTGTCATGAATATAGGTATTCCCGGTATAGAGATTCACCCCACTGTCTCCGGTCTTTGAAGAAGCGCCGCTCCCAAGCCTGTTGGAATCTGCCTCCGGAATCTCGCCAAGAAGTCCCTTTTCCAGGCGCTCGACGTATTCCGGATCCTGCGGATCCGCGGCAGGCATTGCGGCGTAGGCCGTATGTCCTGCCAGAAGGATGGCGGCAGCAATCAGCAGTCCGCTCAGTATTGCGGTAAATCGCCATGCGCTTCTCGCATGCCCCTCATAACATTCCCGTTTTCTCAATGTTATCACTCCTGATGTATCTGCTCAGCGCTGGTGCGTCCCGCATTTATCGTTCCAAATATTACAAATTTGATGCAAAATTATTAATTATTTGGAATCTATTGTAGTGGGAACTCCGGATGTTTGTCAAGCCACAGATCGTACCAGTCTGTGCACAGAGCCGTCCATGCACTCCTTGCCTGTTCAATTCTCAGTTCGATCGCGGTCTGCTGCGATTCCTCCGCCCAGTATGCCTCCGAATCCCGCTGTGCCAGCGCTTCCTGAAACTCCTGCTCCGCAGCTTCCCGGTCTCTGCGGTTCAGCCCAAACTCCCAGTCTGCTGCCGCTTCCTCCGTGGGAATTTCTCTGAGCCGGTGATGCTCCGGCTCTGGCACAGCCCTCAGCCCTTCGATCAGCCGCTGCTCTTCCGCGGTTCTCAGTGCTGCCGCGCTGCCATACTCTCTCTGCTGTTTTTTCCGCTCCGCATAATGCTGGTAGCCGAAAGGATAATAGAGGGCCTTGCTGCTGGCTGGCTCAAAGATCAGCAGCTGTTCGGTGACGCGGTCCAGGAAATACCTGTCATGCGATACCACCAGCATACTTCCAGTGTAGCTGCGCAGCACCGATTCTATCGTCTCCTTCGCCGGGATATCCATTGCGTTTGTCGGCTCATCCAGCAGGAGAAAATTCGGCGCTGACTGCAGCAGCGAAGCGAGAACCAGCCTTGCCCTCTCTCCGCCCGACAGATCGGAAACCCGTTTCCCCAGATCCTTGCCATAGAAGAGATATCCGGCCAGGACATCCCGGATTTCTCCCTCCTTCATAGAAGGATACCGACTGCCGAACCAGCTCAGTACATTCTGATCCGAGGTGATCGCCGCACTCATCTGATCAAAATAAGCCGCATCAATGTTTTCTCCCAGAGTGCATCTGCCGCCCAGCGCCGGAATAAGGCCGGCGACAGTCTTCAGGAAGGTGCTCTTCCCGGTCCCGTTCGGTCCCATCATGCCGACCTTCTGCCCGCGCCGCAGACGGAAGGAGACCTCCCGGATCGGGGCATCATATCCAATCCGAAGCCGCTCACAATCCAGCACGCATTTATTTCCCAGTCGCGCCGGCACCAGTGGTGCCGTGCGGATCACGGCATCATCTGCCACCGGCTTCTCCAATACTTCCATTCGGCCAAGCCGGCTGCGGCGGGAGTGGGCAAATGCGGCTTTTCTCGGTTTCGTGCGGAACTTCTCAATGAGCTCCTTTTCTCTTTGGATCTCATCCTGCTGTCTCTTATAGGCGCGCAGCCGGCGGTCATACGACGCTGCCTTCTGTTCCCGGTATGCCGTATATCCACCCGGATAGCGCACCATGCGCCCACCAGCAGCCTCCCAGACCACGTCCGCGGTCTGATCGATAAAGTAGCGGTCATGAGAGACAAAGATCACCGCGTGCGGATATTCCCGGACGCACTGCTCCAGCCATTCCACAGAGGCAAGATCCAGATGGTTGGTCGGCTCATCCAGAAGAAGAACGTCCGGCTGGGCAAGCAGAAGACGGATCAGCGCAATCTTCGTCTGCTCACCGCCGGAAAACTCGCCGATTTTCTTCTCCCGGTCTTCGAGCCGGAAACCAAATCCGGTGAACATCCGGTCATAGCGCTGCTCATAATCGTAGCGCTCTTTCTCGTACAATCCGCCGAGGGCCGCGTCTTCCAGAATCACTTCCTCCACGGTTTGCTCAGGATCTTCCGCCGCTTTCTGCCGCAGCATACCGACCGTAAATGCCCGCGCTCTGGTCAGAACCGGCTCGGGATGGCGGTCGCTGGCATCCAGTTCCC
>CADBOY010000136.1 GCA_902796405.1 uncultured Lachnospiraceae bacterium
GCAGATGCGGCGGTAAAAATCCAGTCCGTCCGGCCCTCCTGCCAGCGCCATCCGCGGGTCATGATCGCGCACCTCCGGCATCAGATCGCGGATGTCCTCGTCTGGAATATACGGTGGATTGGCCGTAATTACGTCAAATCTGCGCCCACCAAACGAATCAAACAGGTCACTCTTCACCAGTGCAAAACGTCGTCCGGTTATCCGTGGATGCCCGTCCACCGTGCCGGACTGTATCTTTCCCGGGCCGTTCTCCTCCGCTGGCTGACATCCTCCGGTAATCTGCCAGTTCTTCTTCAGATTTCTCTCCGCATTCCGGCGGGCCTCAGCCAGTGCGGGTTCTGAGAGATCCGATGCCGTCACCTCATCCCAGTCGCCGAGAGCGGCAAGACTTATGGCAATGCAGCCAGAGCCGGTACCAAGATCCAGCAGGCTCCCGCCCGTCACGCCTTTTCGGTCTGACAGCACCTCGCAGACCAGCGTCTCGGTATCCTGACGCGGAATCAGAACATCGCCATTTACCAGAAATGGCAGTCCCATGAACCAGGTCTCCCCGATGATATGCTGCAGCGGGATCCGCCCGGCCCGGCGTCGCACTATGTCCTGGTATGCTGCCGCGATTTGTTCCGGCACCGGCTCTCCCCCATGCATCAGATACTGCGTTCTGTCCCAACCGGCTGCATAGCGCAGGAGCGCCCCGGCGTCATAACCGCCATCCGGAACCCCCGCCCCGGTGAGGACTTTCTCTGCCCATCTCTCCAGCTCCCGGTACACTGCCATGGCAAATCTCCTCCCATCGGCCGATGCTCTCTCCGCCTGTCAGAACGCTCCGCCGGTGCATTCCGAAGCGCCCTTCTGTCATCGCTGTTTCATTCCTGTGATAACTTTTGACAACACAAAAAGGCTGAGACCCGGTTTCCCGGATCTCAACCTCTCAGCTCTCTCGAATCAATTCTACTTCAGGCCGTACTTCTTGTTGAACGCATCAATGCGGCCACGGGCAGCCGTGTTCTTCTGCTGGCCAGTGTAGAACGGATGGCACTTCGAGCAGATTTCCACGTGAAGCTCAGGCTTCGTGGAACCGGTCACGAAAGTGTTGCCGCAGTTGCAAGTAACCGTTGCCTGGTAATACTTCGGCTGAATGCTCTCCTGCATGTCTTTCACCTCTTTTGAATGATTTATCTTACGGGCGGAGCAGATGCCCTGCCCCTCATTGCCACATCAGCTCCTCCGAATCCGCATATACTGACTGACGTCATCGGAACAGCGAACTTAAGAATAACATACTTCCGGAAGGAATGCAAGCGGAAATCTTTTTCGGATTCTCTGTGCGTGTAGAACTTATTTTTTCTCCGGCTCCGGATCGTCTTCACCTGTAATCCGGCGATGCGATCCGGAGCACTCCCGATTCGTCCTCAAGGGAATCCGCGGATGGGATCCGGATCATTACGGGTTCATCTTCCAGATAGTCCACGGATTAAATCCGGATTTTCTTCGCAAGCTGAATGAATTCGCGGTTGCTGCTCGTCCGGTCGAACAGGCGGATCACTTCTTCCACCGCATCCTCCGTGCGCACTCCATTCATTGCCCGCCGGATCACAGCGGTCGCCTCCCGCTCTTCCGGCGTGAGGAGCAGATCCTCCCGTCTGGTCCCGGATTTCAGCATATCCACCGCCGGGAAGATCCTCCTCTCGCTGAGCTTGCGGTCCAGCACCAGTTCCATATTGCCGGTACCCTTGAATTCCTCAAATACCACGTCATCCATCCTGCTGCCAGTGTCAACCAGCGCTGTCGCCAGAATCGTCAGGCTGCCGCCCTCCCGCATGCATCTGGCCGCACCGAAGAATTTCTTCGGCATATAGAGTGCGGCCGGATCCAGGCCGCCGGACAGAGTGCGGCCGCTCGGTGCCACGGTCAGATTGCAGGCGCGCGCGAGCCGCGTGATGCTGTCGAGGAGGATGATCACATCGCGGCCATGCTCGACAAGGCGTTTGGCCCGGCCGAGTACCATCTCGGATACCCGCTTATGGTGCTCCGGCATCTCGTCAAAGGTCGAGTAGATCACCTCGACGTTGTCACCCTGTATGCTTTCGCGCATGTCCGTGACTTCCTCCGGGCGCTCATCAATCAGAAGAATAATGATGTGCATCTCCGGATGATTGATCTGCACGGCTTTTGCGATTTCCTTGAGCAGCGTCGTCTTTCCCGCTTTTGGCGGTGAGACGATCATGCCTCTCTGTCCCTTGCCGATCGGGCTCATGAGGTCCACAATTCGTGTGGATTTGGAGCCTCCCGGCGTCTCGAGATGAATTCTCTCGTGAGGAAATACGGGCGTGAGATCTTCAAAGCTCCGGCGATGTTCCGCCACAGACGGATCATCTCCATTGATTCTGGAGACATAGAGCAGCGCGGCGAATTTCTCGCTGCCGGTTTTCACCCGGATGCTGCCCGTGATCACGTCACCGGTCTTCATGTTAAACCGGCGGATCTGAGAGGGGGAGACATAGACATCGTCTTCTCCGGGCAGGTAATTCTCACTGCGGATAAAACCGTATCCTTCCGGCATCACCTCGAGGATACCGTGAGCCTGATCTCCCGAATCCAGACTGCGGAGTTCTTCCACTGTGGCAGAGCCATCATTGCGCGTTCCGGTATTCCAGCCCTGAAATCTCTCTCTGTCCTCCTGGGTCATGCGCTGCGGTTCATCCGTCTCCCGCGCCAGCCTCCGGTCATCCATATCGCGGCCGTGCATGCCGCGGCGATCCTCCGAATTCCTGGCATCGAAGTCCCGCCGGTCTGCCTCGCGCCAGTCTGATTCACGGTTCCGCAGGCTGCGGCGGTCTTCGGTCTCGCTGTCATCCCGGCTCCGGCGGTCCATATCACGGACATCCGTCTCTCTCCACTCCGGATCCCGGCGGTCCATATCGCGGCCACGCATGCCGCGGCGGTCATTCATCTCACGGCGGCTGTCTGCTTCATTCCTCCGCCCCCGGCGGCTGTCATACGGCCGGGATTCTGCCATTCCGTGATCATTCTGCCGCATCTCATTCCGGCGGATATTCTCCGCACGGTTTTCACTGCCGCGCTCCGCCCGGCGGACACTCTCCGCACGGCCATTTCCGCTTCGATCCATCCGGTAACCTTCTGCCCGGTTCTCGCCGCTTTGATCCATCCGGCGGACATCTCCCCGGCTGTCCCCGCCTCTGGCTGTCCGGCGGGAATTTTCCGCTCTGCCTTCCGCGCTCTGACCGGTCCGGCGGACATTTTCAGCCCGGCCATCGCCATTTCGGGGCTGACGGTGCGTGTTCTCCGCGCGATCCTCACCGCTCCGGGGCTGGCGGCGCATACTTTCTCCGCGTTCTGCTCCGTTCCGGTTCTGCCGGCGCGCGTTCTCCGCGCGGCCTTCCCTGGTCCGGGGCTGGCGGCGTGCATTCTCTGCGCGGTCTTCGTCTCCATGGTCATTCAGACGGCCGCCTGCTGTGCGGCCGCTGCTGTATCTTGGATTCCGGTGATTTGTACCAGCGACCGGCCTGTTTCCGGAGACATCGCTCTGCAGCACATCCCCGCTGCCTTCCGCCCCGGCAAGCCCGTTATCCTCCCGGCCGCCACCGATCCGGTCGTTATTTTCCTGACCGTCACTTTCCTGGATATCCTTTTTCTGTGCGCCTCCCGGCTGCCTGCTGCGCGAACTGGCTTCTGAAGGAACGGTCTCGGGCGTTCCGGTCTCCGCTGCATTCTCCGGCGGCACCATCTCTTCCTTATTCCTGGAACCCTCTGCATTGCCAGACGGCTCCACGGCAGTTCTCTTCGCGGCAGCTGCTGCGGATTCCGGCGATTTCGGCGCACTCATCGAAGCGTCTCCCGCTTTGTTCTGATCCAGATCGTCGGAACTGATCCGTGCGGCTGCGGCAGCTTTTGCTGCCATCCGGTCTTCACTTTCGAGCCTTGCAACCAGATCGTTCTTGCGAAGAGAACTCACTCCCCGAATGCCGCGGGACCGGGCAATCTGCCGCAGTTCCGTCACTGATTTTGCTGCATAATCCTCCATCGATTTACCTCAGATCATCTTATAAATTGAAATGAATTGAATGACATTAATGTAATGGGCTGAATGACATTATATGAAATAGCATTAAATGACATTAATAAAAGGATTGACAAAGTGTACAGAATCCATCAGCCACAAGTCTCTGCGCGGTACAGACGACCTTTGATCCGAGCCGAAAGCCGGAGCGTTCCAGCTCAATGTACGAGCAGAACGATTCAGTGCGGAAGAGAACCCGGCCACAACCTCTCTCAGCCGTGATGCCGGCAAGCCGCCTCCATGTGGCATCAAAGCGGCCTGGACTGGTGCTGTTTGGGCAGCCGTGTACAGACAAGCTTCCGCCATGTGGCATGAAATCCAGGGGAATCCTGAATCCATACAGCTGCGCCGGTGGGCTTCTTTTTATGCAGAGAAGGCCCCGGACAACGCCTCAGTCTTGCCGAATGGGCGGCTGCAGGCCGGAATTGCGGCACATAGCAACCGGAAAATGGGCGATCTGAGCCGCCTGACACCTGAATGCCACGCACACATCACATTGTATCTGTCATTGGATAGACCGGGACCGGAAGGGAAATCGTCCCGGTAATTCTGGATACGTTCCGGATTTTCTCCGGAAGACACAGATTTTCCTTGAGTATACACGTTTCCCAGGTGAAATGCAAATCTTCCCGCCGCGGTGCAGGTGAGTTCCCCTCTCACTGAAAAGAAAACATTATTTTTACTTTTCAGAGTGGAATTAAACTTTTTACTTCAGCGTTTTCCTCTCTCATACGCATCCGGAGGATTCACTCCTGTTCTTGAACAACGTCCCCGAAATTGATATGATTACAGTGTTTATCATTACGCCCTGCGCCGTACCCAGAGGCGCAGCTGGTGGGCAGGTCTGTCCCCGCATAAACGGGCAGCGCACAGCTATGCTGGAATGCCAACAGGCAAACAGACATGCTCCGCATCATCTCACAGCACATCGCAATGCTGGAATGCAATAAGCGGACTGGCGTTTCCCTGCATAAACAGACGGCGCACAGCACCGCAGGACTGCCAGTAAGCGGACCGGCGGCATGCCGGTATCAGCAGTCGGCATGGATCACCGCAGAAATGCGAACAAACAGAACGGAAACAGGAGTGAGAACAGCACATGCTATCTGAACCACTGACCCTGTACAAGCTGATGATTCTCTATATGCTGAAACAGGTAAAATTCCCTCTCAAGAGCTCTCAGCTCTCCGAATTCTTTCTGGGGAAAGAGTACACCAATTACTTCACGCTGCAGCAGGCAATCAATGAGCTTCTTGAAACGCACCTGATCTCTCAGGAGAAAATCCATACGTCAACTCGCTGCGAGATCACACGGGAGGGAGAGGAGACGCTGA
>CADBOY010000137.1 GCA_902796405.1 uncultured Lachnospiraceae bacterium
CGGTGGAGTGACGGTGAAACCGTATTTCGCGGTTGTGATCCTGGGCCGCGACGGGAAAGAGCAGGCCCGGTACCAGAAGGAGGGAATCTATCTCTCCTCGGTTACCTGTTCTCAGGAGCAGGTGCAGCTCGGCCGTCTGCAGAAGACCGGAGATACATTCTCTGAGATCGAAGGGGATACGCTGATCTGCAGTGATGCGACGGCAAAGAAGGAGACGGCACTGAGCAGTGCGGACGGAGGCGCGCGGCAGGCGGTGCAGGAGCTGAAGAGCAGCAGAAGCCAGAAAGCCGGACAGCCGGAGGTGAGCCGTCCGAAGCAGATCGCCTATGGAACTGAGGACAGTATCCAGAGCAATGCCGAAGACGAAACCAATGAGAAGATAGTCTACTATGGCTTCAGTGAAGGCCATCTGCAGACGCAGGCTGCGTCGGCAGGGAGCGCCATCGCCTCGGTTTACGACAGTATGGGAGCGGTGACGGATTCCAGGGGAAGACAGGTATGGGTCCGCACCGGCCGTTCACAGACGGTGGATCTGACCACCACCGGCGGTGATGCCGTGAAAGCTTCCCAGAGCCTGCGCGCGTGCCTGCAGAAAACACTGGAGATTCAGGGTATGGATACGTCGGCGATGAGCGGAGTGAAAGATTCCATGTCGCCGTACGAGGCGCTCAATACTCTGTTCCCGGGACTGGCGCTGAATCTCAGCGGCTGCCCGATGCGCTCGCTGCTGTACTACATCGACCAGGGCTGTCCGGTCATCTTCATCGACCGCGATCAGAAGGCCATCCTGCTGATCGGCTATGATCTTTTCAACGTGACCTGTTATGACCCGACAACCGGTAAGCTGACGAAGCAGGGGCAGAATGATGCCAGCAAATGGCTGTCGGACAACAGCATCAGTGCGGTCGGATTCCTTCCGGGCGACTGAAGAGAGCCAGGAAAGGCAGAGAGAACAGGCGGTCATCCCTCGCGGGCAGAGAAGTCCCCGGCGGAAGGCCGCCATTTTCTGACTTCTGCAGGCAGCCTGCCACTGAATCGGAAAATGGCAGGATAGTACCACTGAAATCTGGTTCGGGACCCGTTTTTCGCGCCGGGGAAAACCACGTTTACAAAAAAATGGCGGCGTGCTACAATGTTCTGCAAGATGTGCGTATTTCATGCGCGCATTTTTACACAGACTTTGCTTGTTTCAGATGAAATGCGGGGAGACAGATGATCCGCGGGGGCAGTCAGGGGAGCGATAGAATGAAATATATTATGAAGGGTGGAAACCCGCTTGCCGGAGAAGTCGTCATCAGCGGAGCCAAGAATGCCGCTCTCGGTATTCTTGCCGCTGCGGTTATGGCAGACGATGATGTGGTGATCGACAATCTCCCGGACGTGCGGGACATCAATGTGATGCTCGATGCCATCGACAGCATCGGCGTCCTGGTGAAGCGGGTCAATCGCCATAAAGTGATTCTGAACGGGAGCAATATCCGCACCGTTCATGTGGACAATGAGTTCATTCGCCGGATGCGGGCCGGATATTACCTGATCGGCGCGCTGCTCGGCAAATACCGCCATGCGGAAGTCGCCGTCCCCGGCGGCTGCAATATCGGAAGCCGTCCGATCGATCAGCACCTCAAGGGATTTGCTGCGATCGGCGCGCATACTTCCGTGGAATACGGCATGATCATCGCGGACGCGAAACGGCTGACCGGCGGCCATGTCTATCTGGATATGGTGTCCGTCGGTGCGACGATCAATGTGATGCTGGCTGCATCACTTGCGGAAGGGCGCACCATCATCGAGAACGCGGCGAAGGAGCCTCATGTCGTGGATGTCGCCAATATGCTGAACTCGATGGGCGCGGATATCAAGGGCGCGGGGACGGATGTCATCCGGATCCGCGGCGTGCAGAGGCTGCATGGCACAGAATACTCCATCATCCCGGATCAGATTGAGGCCGGAACGTTCATGTTCGGCGCGGCGCTGACCCGCGGCGATGTGACAGTGAAGAATATCATTCCGAAGCATATGGAAGCCATTTCCTCCAAACTGATGGAGATGGGCTGTGAAGTGGTGGAGTTCGATGACAGCATCCGCGTTGTCGGCCGTCCCAGACTGCATTCCTGCAACGTGAAGACACTTCCCTATCCGGGATTTCCGACCGATATGCAGCCGCAGATGGGAGCTGCTCTGTGCCTGGCAGACGGAACCGGAATCATCACGGAGAGCATATATGAAGACCGCTTCAAGTATGTGAGCGAGCTCACGAAGATGGGAGCTCAGATCAAAGTAGAAGGCGACGTGGCGGTTGTCACGGGAGTAGAGCGGCTGACCGGCGCCGAGCTGGTTGCGCCGGATCTGAGAGCGGGAGCCGCCCTGGTTCTTGCCGGACTTGCGGCGGATGGCTTTACCACGGTCGATGAGATTCAGTACATCCAGAGAGGATATGAGGAGTTTGACAAAAAGCTGCGCGGCCTGGGCGCTGAGATTGAGATGGTCAGTGACAGCCGCGAGGCACAGAAGTTCCGGCTGAAAGCCGGCTGAGACAGGTCGTAAGAATCTGACAGCGGCGCTCTATTGTATGAGGGACTGTGATTGACAGCCCACGAAGCGTGCTGTAAGATAGCCATAACTTCATATGATTTGACGGACTCTTATTTCGAGTGACGGAGACAAAGGATCGATGATGTCACGGCAACCCCGGGAAACCGGAAGGTGCCAACACGGAGCGAGAAATCGAACAATAAGAGGATTCGAGGTACGAAAACCAACCGGGTCCGCTTCGCGGGTCCGGCTTATTTTATGAAGGAATTTTCATTTATCCAGGAGGGTTTTATACATGGAACGCACATTGTTCACCTCGGAATCTGTGACCGAAGGGCATCCCGATAAGATCTGCGACCAGATCTCGGATGCTATTCTGGACGCGATCATGGAGCAGGACCCGATGGGCCGGGTTGCCTGCGAGACGCTGACCAATACCGGTTTTGTCGTAGTTATGGGCGAGATCACGACGACGGCGAATATCGATATTCCGTCGATCGTCCGCAAGACGATTGTCGATATCGGATATGACAATTCCGCTTACGGCTTTGACGGCAATACCTGCGCGGTATTCCAGGCGATCGACAAAC
>CADBOY010000138.1 GCA_902796405.1 uncultured Lachnospiraceae bacterium
GGCCATACCACCGGGCACTATCTGTCTGGTCTGGCGCTGGCCTATGCGGCGACGGGAGATCCGCTGTTTAAGCAGAAAGTCGATTATATGGTCGGAGCACTCGCTGAGTGCCAGGCTGCCTTTGCCCGTAAGGCTGAGAGCCAGGAGAAATTAAAGGACGCACCGGGAACCGATCCCGCCTTTGCGGAGGAAGGGCATCCCTATCACCGCGGCTTTCTGTCTGCCTACAGTGAAGCACAGTTTGACATGCTGGAGGAGTATGTGGTCTATCCGGATATCTGGGCGCCCTGGTATACGCTGGATAAGATCATGACCGGACTCATCGACTGCTGCATGCTGGCCGGCAGCAGTCAGGCGAAGGAGATCCTGGACGGGATGGCCGGCTGGGTGTGCGACCGAATGAGCCGCGTTCCCCGCGCCCAGCGGGAGAAGATGTGGTCGATGTACATCGCCGGAGAGTTCGGCGGAATGATGAGCTCGATGGTCGGCGCCTGGAAGCTGACCGGCAGAGAGGAATACCGGAAGGCAGCAGAGTATTTCTCGAACGACAAGCTGTTCTATCCGATGGAGCAGAATGTTGATACTCTTGAGGATATGCATGCGAATCAGCACATTCCGCAGGCCATCGGCGCCGCAGATCTGTATGAAGCAACCGGGAAGGCGAAGTGGTACCGGATCGCGCGGAATTTCCGGGAGATCGTAACGGGTGCGCATATCTATGCCAATGGCGGCACCGGGGAGACGGAGATGTTTCATGCGCCGCACAGCACCAGCCGGTACCTGACGGACCGCGCGGAGGAAAGCTGTGCGAGCTACAACATGCTGAAGCTGACCGGCCGCCTGTTCCGCTATGAGCCGGAGGGCCGGCTGATGGATTATTACGAGAATACGCTGCTCAATCACATCCTGGCGACGGCAAGCCACGAGGAGGACGGCGGGACCATCTACTTCATGCCGCTCGGGCCGGGCGGACGCAAGACGTTTGACAACGAAGAGAATTCCTGCTGCCATGGCACCGGAATGGAGAGCCGCTATCGCTATATGGGGGATCTGTTTGCCAGGAGCCAGGATGCCATCTGGGTGAATCTGCCGGTTCCGGCGCATCTCGCGGCGGAGGACGCGGAGCTGACCACAGCACTCGGTGAGGACGGGTCTCTCACCGTCAAGGTGGAGAAGGCGACTGACCTCGGACTTAGGATTCATGTGCCGGCCTGGGCGCAGAGCTCGCTGCAGGTTTTTGTTAATGGCGATAAGACGAGAGTTGTCAAGGGCAGGAAAACGGCGCAGACCAGCCCGGAAGACGAGGAGTTCTTCCGTGCGGCGTTCCCGGGAGAGAGCAAAGCGCACCGCGGGGCCGAATCGGGGCGGACTGCTGCCGGAATCACGGTGGAACTGACGGACGGCTATGCCGTGGTAGACGGGCCATTTGCGGCAGGAGATACCATCCGGCTGCAGGCGGAGATGAAGATTCGCCGGGTAGCCGTGGATTCGGACGAGACGCTGGTGAACATCACGTACGGGCCTTACCTTCTTGCCGGAATATCGGACAGCCGCACGATCCGGCAGGCTCCTTCGCCGGAGGCCGTCCGCCGCACGGCGTCAGGGAACAGCTCGCCGGCCTTTGAAGCGGGCGGCATGAAGATGATTCCGCTGGCGAGGCTGGACCGCGAGGCGTATCACGTGTATTTCAAAAAGTAAGCGGACACAGGAGAGAGCATGATGAATCTGGCAAAAGAGGAACTGGCGCTGGAGGTGATCCGGCGCCTGAAACAGGAGTATCCGCTGGCAGAATGTACCCTCGATTATGAGAATGCCTGGCAGCTTCTGGTGAGTCTCCGCCTGGCGGCGCAGTGCACGGACGCGCGGGTGGATCTCACAACGCCAAAGCTCTATGCCAGGTTTCCGACGGTCGCCGCTCTGGCGGCGGCGCCGGTGGAGGAGATCGAGGAGATCGTCCGCCCCTGCGGACTGGGGCATTCCAAGGCGAGGGATATCTCCCGCTGCATGAAGATGCTCCATGAGCAGTACCATGACCGCGTGCCGGATACCATGGAAGAACTGCTGAAGCTTCCCGGCGTCGGCCGAAAGAGCGCCAATCTGGTGCTCGGCGACGTCTTCGGAAAACCGGCGATCGTCACGGATACCCACTGCATCCGGCTCTCCAACCGGATCGGTCTCGTTGACGGTGTGAAGGATCCGGCTCGCGTCGAGCGGGCACTGCGGGAGATTGTCCCACCTGAGGAAGGAAATGACCTCTGCCACCGGTTCGTGCACCATGGCAGGGCAGTATGCACGGCGAGAAAGCCGGCGTGCGAACGCTGCTGCCTCCAGGATATCTGCCGGTTTGCGGCAGAGGAAGGCGTGTGAGATGTCATCCTATCTGATCGGATTCCTGAGTGACGGTCTGTGGTCCTGGCCGATGGTGATTCTGCTGTTCGGTGTGGGAATCGTCTTTCTGGCGCGCCTGGATTTCTTTCCCTTCACTCATCCTCGTGAGATGACGAAGCAGATCTTCAGCGATCGGTCTTCCGATGCCGGAGCCTCCCCCTTTGTCTCTTTCATGGTAACCATGGCCGGGAGAATCGGCGCCGGCAATATCGCCGGTGTTGCGATAGCGATCTACCGGGGAGGGCCCGGAGCGCTGTTCTGGATGTGGATCATCACGCTGACCAACGCGGCGATCTCCTTCGCAGAGTGCTCCCTAGGGCAGCTCTATAAGAAAAAGAAGGACGGAGTTTACCGATGCACCGCGTTTGGCTGCATGGAGCGAGGCCTTGGCTGGACCAGATACGCAGCGGTTTTCGCCGCGGTGTTCCTCGCGGCAACGTCTCTGGGGCTTCCCGCCGCGGCATCCTTTACCATATCCAATGGATTCCGGTACGCGCTGGACGCCCCGATGTGGGTGATATCTCTTATTATAGCCGCCGTTTTTGCCTTAACGGTGGCATTTGAAGAGAAGAAAAATGGAGATATGCAGGCGAAAGTGGTGCCGTTCATGTGTGTGGCATACATTATGGCAGCCCTGCTGGTGATGCTGGTGAATGCCGAGAAGATTCCGTCCATGCTGGTACTGATTGTCAGAAGTGCGTTCGGGCGCGGCGCTGTGATGGGAGGAGTCGAAGGCGGAATGCTGGCCGCTCTGATGCAGGGAGTGCGCCGGGCCACCTATTCTTCGGCATCCGGCATGGGGGAAGCGCTGATCCCCTCATCCCGGGCGGAGGTGGGGCACCCAGCCCAGCAGGGACTGGCGGATGCCGCGGGCGTCTTCTTCGACACCCTGGTCGTCTGTACAGCGACTGGTTTTATGATTCTTCTGACGGGAAGCTATAACACAGCGCCGGAAATCGGCGGCTGGCAGAGCGGCGTCACTGCGGTCCGCCGGCTCGATACCGTCGGTGTAGGCTATGTGGAGGAAGCGGCCAGAGGTGCATTTGGAGATCTGGCTCCCCTCTTTATCGCGTGCATGCTGCTGCTGTTCTCCTTCACCAGCCTGGTCCAGTATTTCTATGAGGCGCAGGAGGCGTCCCGCTACCTGCTCCGGAAGGAGGCATCGCGGCAGAGGGTATCAAGGATTCTGCGCACCGTGATGACGGTGGTGATCTTCGTGTGGGGAATATCGGACTACCGGGTTGCCTGGGATGCCTCAGATCTTGCGCTCGGCGTGTGTATTGTCATGAATCTGGCGGCGCTGATCGCCATGTTCCCGCGGGTGCGTGCACTGTACAGGGACTACCGGCGGCAGGTGCAGCAGGGCAGCGAGCCCGTCTATGATCCGCTCGAAGGAAGCCCGCAGTTTCCCGGAGTGGATGATGCACTCTGGCACGAGATCAGCGAAGATTTCCGGCAGAAATCGCAGGAGACACCGGATCCGAAATCATCCTGATTGCAGGAAATGCCGGATCTGAAATCATCCTGATCGCAGAAGATGCCGGATCTGAAATCATCTTAATCGCAAGAGATGCTGGATCTGAAATCATCATACATCCTCATCAAGATAAATACTCATCAAGATAAATACTCATCAAGATAAATACTCATCACAGACTCATCATGGAATGAAACCATCGGTCCTTATGCCGGCGGCATAAGGATTGATGGCATGAACGGCATAAAGCAGAGAAGAAGCAGAGCAGCGGAAATTCATCCGTGCTCTGCTTTTGTCGTTCCTGGCATGGTTTGTATTGCTTCTTGACTTATATTTGTCTTTCTTATGAATCATACAGAAGCGCCAATAGGCGGACGCGAAAGGCGCTGAAAGCGGGGCGCAGAACGCGCCAAATGCGCGAAACATGCGGCAGATTCGGCCTGTCTGGCGCATCTTTTCGCGGCTCTCACTGCTCTCCATAGATGAAGCTTATCGAAGCATAAAAATGTGAAAATGGAAAATGCAAGCCAGTTTTGATAAATTGATTGCAGCAAAGAAAGCCCAGCCAGGTACCGGCAGGCGGACCAGCGAATGACACTCCCCAGGACAGGGAGACGGCCGGGCCTGGAAGGAAGGAGATTAGAAGAATGGTAGATTTTGAGGAACTGGCACAGGCCATGGGAGATCTGGACGAGGATACGGTTGTCGAGAGCCTGAACGAGGTCATGGCGGATGACGGCAAGGATGCCCAGAAAGCGATGGAAGCCTGCCAGAAGGGCATGGACATTGTGGGTGATCAGTTTTCCGCCGGAGAGTATTTTGTCGGTGATCTGATCTATGCCGGCGAGCTGATGACAGAGCCCGGAAGAAAAGGAGATCCGCCCGACCTGTACTGCCAGTATGTTCGGCTGGAGGACAGAGCCCGGAAGAAAAGGAGATTCGCCCGACCTGTACTGCCAGTATGTTCGGCTGGAGGACAGAGCCCGGAAGAAAAGGAGATCCGCCCGACCTGTACTGCCAGTATGTTCGGCTGGAGGACAGA
>CADBOY010000139.1 GCA_902796405.1 uncultured Lachnospiraceae bacterium
AAGCTGGGCTACAAGGATTCGAACCTTGAAATGACGGAGTCAGAGTCCGTTGCCTTACCATTTGGCGATAGCCCATCGGTGAACACTTGGATAGTATACGACGCGTCCCCGGATAATGCAAGTATTTTTTTGCGGTTAAATTATATTTTTTATGTATAAGTCGAAAAAGAAGAAATCGCCGGCCTAAGCACATGGCATTCGGCCGGCGAACATGAGTTATTATCATGAGACTTCTCAGTTTTTCTTCAGATACTCTTCCAGGAACTGGCAGAGACGATCCATCTGCTCCGGCGTGCCGACGGTGATGCGAAGACGGTTGTTCACACGCGGCCGGTCGAAATAGCGCACCAGAATGCCGGCTTTCCGGAGATCCTCAAACAGCTGACGGGCCGGTACCCTCTCATGTTCCGCAAAGAAGAAGTTCGTCCGGGAGTCCGGGAACCGGAAACCCAGGCTGCGCAGCCGCTCTGCTGTCTGCTCCCGGGTGCTGCAGATCTTCCGTACATTCTCGCGGAAGTAATCATCCGCCTCCACGGCTGCCTTGCCTGCCGCGAGTGCATAGTGGTTCATCGTATAGGAATTGATCGAATTCCGGACTGCGCTCATGGCAGCGATCAGCTCCGGCTGACCGATCGCGTATCCAATGCGCATACCGGCAAGGGAACGCGACTTGGAGAAGGTCTGGGTGACCAGCAGATTGTCATACTTCTTCACCAGTGGAAGCGCGGAAACACCGCTGAAATCCGCATATGCCTCATCGATGATCACGACGCTGTCCGGATTGTGCTGCAGGATATCCTCTACAAAATCGAGCGGCTCTCCGATCGATGTCGGCGCATTCGGATTCGGAATCACAATACCGCCGTTCTTCTGGTAATAATCTTCCTTATGAATCCGGAAATTCTCATCCACCTTCGGGCACCGGAAAGGAATTCCGTAGAGGTTTGCCCAGACTGGATAGAACTCATAGGTGATGTCCGGATAGAGGATCGGGGTATCCGAAGCAAAGAACGTCAAAAATGCGGTCGAGAGAACTTCATCGGATCCTACACCGACGAACACCTCATTCTTCGTGAAACCATACTGCTTCCCGATTGCCTCCCGCAGGGCAGTGCAGTCCGGATCCGGATAGCGGGAAAGATCCTCCCGGGATACCAGCGTGATGGCATCCATGACCTCCGGTGCCGGCGGGTAGGGATTCTCATTGGTATTCAGTTTCAGCACATTGGCCTGCTTCGGCTGCTCACCCGGCACATAGGGCACCACCTCACGCACATTCTTCTTCCAGCTGCACATCTTGTGTTTCCTCCTTGCTGCTCCTTCGATATCTTCCGGCATAATCACCGTTCTGGTGCCATCCACTCTAAGCTTCAATGTCCTGCGTATATCCTCTGCGCAGAAGCACATCCTGGATTGCCTGAACTCCTGCCCGGCAATCTTTTTCGTCCTCCGCTTCCACCATCACGCGAACCACCGGTTCCGTCCCGCTGGCACGCACCAGAATGCGGCCGTGTCCGTCAAGATGCTGACTGACGCGCGCGATCTCTGCGCGGACCTCCGGATCTGCCAGCGCCGCCTCTTTGTCCTTCGTCCTCACATTCGCCATTTCCTGCGGGAGAAGTTTCACCTCTTCTCCCAGCTGATGCAGCGACATCTTCTTCTCGAGCATGACCTCCATCAGCTTCAGCGACGTCAGGATACCATCACCGGTGGATGCGTATTTGCTGAAGATGATATGGCCGTTCTTCTCTCCGCCAAGCCGGTGGCCGTTCTCAATCATATTCTCATATACAAACCGGTCGCCCACCGCCGTCTGAACGAAGTGAATTCCGGCTGCATCCAGCGCCCGGCAGAGACCCGTATTGGACATTACCGTTGTCACAATGGTATTGGTCTCAAGCTGTCCGGTCTCCTTCATATATCTTCCGCAGATATACAGAATACGGTCACCATCAATCAGCTCGCCCGTCTCATCGACGGCAATGCAGCGGTCCGCGTCGCCATCGTAGGCAAAACCGGCATCGAGCTGATGATTCCTCACAAACTTCTGCAGGGATTCCGGATGTGTCGTGCCGCAGTTCTCATTGATGTTGGTGCCATCCGGCTCCGCGTGAATCACATAGGTTTTTGCCCCCAGTGCGTCAAATACACTCTTGGCAATGGAGAATGCACTGCCATTGGCACAGTCGAGACCGATCCGCCGGTTCTTGAAGGAACGGGTTGCCAGCATGATCAGATATCCGATATAGCGGTTGCGGCCGGCTGAATAATCGGTGGTGCACCCGATGTCAGCACCTGTCGCAAGCGGAATCTCCGGGATCTCACCGTCAAGATACCGCTCAATATCGCGGATAACGGATTCCTCCATCTTCTCTCCTCGGCTGTTGAGAAGCTTGATGCCATTGTCGCAGAATGGATTATGGCTGGCCGAGATCATGATACCGCAGTCAAAATTCTCCGTTCGGACAATATAGGATACACTTGGTGTCGTCGTGACATGAAGCAAATAGACATCCGCACCTGACGCAGTCAGCCCGGAAGAAAGGGCATCCTCGAACATATAGCTGCTCCGGCGTGTATCCTTTCCGATGACTACCCGGCAGCGATGATCACGGCCGTAATATCTTCCCAGAAACCTGCCGATCCGGAACGCATGAGTGACCGTCAGCTCCCGGTTAGCTTCACCGCGAAATCCGTCCATACCAAAATATCTGCCCATAAAGCCCCTCCGCTCCTTTCCCCGCATGTTCATTCAGTATAGCATACGCTTTTTACCGCCGCAACGAAAAACCCTGCCGCAGTTGTCCAGGGACAGCTGCGGCAGGGTTTTCAGGAGAAAGAATAATTCAACGACTCAGGAGAATGCCGAAGCTGCGGTATATGGTGAAAACAGCATCACCGCAGCATCCAGCGAGGCGAATCAGCAGACAAAAGGCTTAGCATTCACTCGGCAGAGCCCTCTGCCAAAGGATCCTGCGAGCTCTCTTCGGAAGAGCCCGATGCATCCTCCGAGGAAGACGCGGCTGCACTCTCTGCTTCAGTTCCAGCGTCATTCTCCGCGGAAGCACTCGATAGTTCACCTTC
>CADBOY010000140.1 GCA_902796405.1 uncultured Lachnospiraceae bacterium
CATCAAGAATGCTCTTTAAATCATGGATTATCTATGCATCATAAATGCTCTTTGCATCAAGAATGCTCTTTAAATCATGGATCATCTATGCATCATGAATGCTCTTTGCATCATGAATGCTCTATGCATCATGGCTGCTCTATGCGTCATGAATGCTCTATGCACCATGAGTGCTCCTTGAATTATGGATCATCTATACATCATGGATCTTTGCATGAAAATACCGGACGGAGAAATTCAACTCCTCCGCCCGGTATTCCTTTACTTCGGTCTGTAATCCAGCAGTTGCTTCCGGCTGTAATCCGTCAGCAGAATTAGCAGATTCCCTGGCCTTCCATAGCCTGGATGATCTTATCAGCACCGGCAAGGTTTGCACCGGCAACCATGTTGCCCTCCATGCCGTACTTCTTCGCTGCATCCGTGATGTTGTGATAGATATTCGCCATGGTGCGATGCAGTTTCTCGTCCACTTCCTCAGCGGTCCAGGAAAGCTTCATGGCGTTCTGGCTCATCTCGAACTCAGAGCAGGCAACACCACCAGCATTGACTGCCTTCGAAGGAGCGAGGATATAGCCTTTCTCCAGGAAGAAGTCAACTGCCTCCTGAGTCGTAGGCATATTGGCTACTTCGATGATGATCTTGGAATGACCCTCTTCATCGATTCTCTTAGCATCCTCGATGCGGATATCATTCTGCATTGCGCAAGGCATATAGACATCGGCATTTACGCGGCCCCATGCCTTCTGACCAGCATGGAATTCAGCGCTCGTGAACTTGTCGGAGTAATCCTGAACACGATCGCGGCGGGAATTTCTCATCTCAACGAGATAATCGATCTTCTCCGGAGTGTTGATGCCGTCGGGATCATATACATAACCGTCCGGGCCGGAGATCGCGACTACCTTGCCGCCGAGCTCAGAAATCTTCTTGGTAGCACCCCAGCAGACGTTGCCGAAACCGGACAGACAGAACGTCGTTCCCTTGATCGTCTTGCCTAGATCCTTGAAGAGCTCCTCAACAAAATAGGTTGCGCCATAACCGGTAGCGGTGTCACGGCCGACAGAACCACCGAAAGGAATCGGCTTACCGGACAGAGCACCGTTCTTGTACTCGCCGACGATTCTCTTGTACTGGCCGTACATATAACCGATCTCCTTGCCGCCGACACCCATATCACCGGCAGGGCAGTCCTCATCGGGTCCGATATAACGATAGAGCTCAGTCATGAAGGACTGGCAGAAACGCATGATCTCAGCATCGGAACGGCCCTTCGGATTGAAATCGCTGCCGCCCTTGCCGCCGCCGATCGGAAGTCCAGTCAGGCTGTTCTTGAACATCTGCTCAAAAGCAAGGAACTTCATAACACTGAGGTTGACAGACGGCTGGAAACGAAGTCCGCCCTTGTACGGTCCAATGGCACTGTTGAACTGAACACGGAAGCCACGGTTCACATGAGCCTGGCCATTGTCATCCACCCACGGCACACGGAACTCATGAAGTTTCTCCGGTTCGGTCAGTCTTTCAAGGAGAGCTTCCTTGCGGTAGTGCTCTTCATTCTTCTCAATCATAGGTCTCAGAGAATTGAGAACCTCACGAACGGTCTGAAGGAACTCCGGCTCGTTGGCGTCACGCTTCTCAATCATAGCCAGTACGTCATCTACGTAAGACATCTGTTACTCCTCCTGTGGATAAAAGCAAACAATTATTGCAATTAGAATATTTTTCCTCCTGCAACCCGTAAAACAATATAGCTCGTTCCCTATTAAAAGTCACGTTTTAATTAAAGGTAAAAATATACAAATTATTTCAGAATGAAAGCAATCTGACGGCTGAGATAAATCAAAAGATGCGCTGAGGCTGAGCAGCAGCGTTAAGATGGTTTAAATGCCTGCAGGGAAGACACACCGTGATATTGTCTCAAATGAGAGGAGAATCGGGAAATCGGATTATCAGTGTGGTCAGATATTTCTGCGCTGCTACATCGAAATGCAGAGCAAAAATTCCGCGATGACGGCACCTCTGTCGTGGCGCGCTGAAATGCCGGGTTGCTTGCGGAGAAATCTGCTGGTTCATTGCCCGTACGGTTTCTGCCGCATTGCGTGTCTTCGCGCGGGAAGCACGCAGTTATTGCAAATGAATAGGGGTTCATGTATAATGATTTCCGTTCTGTATATGGATAATAATGACACAAAACAGGGCTTTCGGCGGTCCGCAAACAGGTGCGCCGGCAGCTCTGCCCGGAGAGATATATATGCATCAGTATTTGCGTGCAATCGGCTTCAGCAAGTGCACTCAGAAAAAAGATATCAGAGCACTGCTGGAATACGCCGAGAAGGATCCAACGACATGCCTGGCGTTCGAGGACATGTCGGAATCCTGTCTTCTCATCGAGAAGACGTTCGGCAAGGGAATGGGGATCCGCTTCTATGGTTCGTATGATGAATACGGGAATCTGCAGCCGGAATACTATTTCCCTTATGCTGAGAGTTCTCTGCTCTCAAGCACCGAGAAATGTTCCATTGAGCGCCATACGGATTCGCTTGCGTACAGCGGAATGATCGAGGACAACGGGATGGGAATTTCCCAGATCTTCTTTGTGGTCAATGCCGCAGAGTATATTCGCAAGGAGAGCCGAAGCGGACATTCCATCGCGACGAAGGGAATTTCCCTGAATGCGCTGAGTACGATCGGTGAGATTCTCCTTCCAGTGTATAAGAAAGAAGAGGAGTACGCGAAGACGAAATCCTCCGCGACCCGGCGGGGGGAACTTCTGGAAGCAGCCAGAAATGGCGATGAGAACGCGATGGAGAATCTGGCGCTCGATGATATGAATCTGTATCAGAAGGTGACGCGCCGGATCAGCAATGAAGATATCTATTCCGTGATTGATACTTCCTTCATGCCGAACGGGCTGGAATCCGATCTGTATTCGGTGGTCGGAGAGATACGCGAAGTCGAGACGATCACCAACCGGCTGACGGGAGAAAATTGCTACCGTTTTGTCGTGGAGTGCAACAATCTCCTTCTGACGGTCACGATCAACGAGATGGATCTGCTGGGGGTTCCGGCGGTCGGCCGCCGGTTCCGCGGAGATATCTGGCTGCAGGGCACTCTGATTTACGAATGAGAATATCACAGGAAGAAAAGCGGCGGTGCCATTTCTCCGATATCAGGAGGAATGACATCGCCGCCTTTCTATAAAAGGGGATAACGCCGCCTTTCCATAAAATGGATAACGCCACCTTTTATTAAAAGGGATAACTGCTGCCATTCTGTAAAAAGCGGATAACCATTGCTTTTATATAAAAAGGAAATAATCGCTGCCTTTAGTATAGAGAAAGAGGATGTCTTCGGCTATTATGATAAGAAGGAATGAGATCCATTGTTCTTATGAGAAGAGAGACCGGGATCGCTGCATTAATAATAAGCGACAACATGATCTGTCGTTATCGCACAAGTCGTTTTTGCGAATAAAAAGCAGTACCTGATGTCGTTACGATAAGAAAGAACGATAAGGAAGACAGTGTTTGTCTCCTGCACAGAAAAAACGGCTGTCTGAAAGCCGAACAGGGGGGAAAATGGACGGAAGAAGTGCATATCCATTTGTGAAGGCGGCCGCACAGATGCGGAATATGTCAAAGGCAGCGGCGGCACTGAATGTGTCCCAGCCGGCGATCAGCGCGCAGATCCATAAGGCGGAGAAAATCTACCGGATTGAGATCTTCGACCGTGCCGTCAAGCCGCTCACGCTGACCGAGGAGGGGAAGGCGTACCTTCAGTATTGTGAAAAGAGCGAAGATCTGGAACGGGAATTCCGCCGGCATCTGTCGGATGTACAGGGCCTTCGCACCGGGGATCTCACGATCGGCGGTCCGACTCTGTTCAACTCCACCTACCTGCCGCCGGTGGTTGCGGCATTTAATCAGAAGTATCCCGGTGTCAATGTGCGCATTGTGGACCGGCCGGTGCCGGAACTTGCACAGATGACGCTGGCGGGGGAGATCGATCTCTTCGTCTCGCCAAACGAACCGGCCTTACAGGATCTTTCGAGCATGAAAATCCGGGAAAACCGGGTCATTCTGGTGGTCCCCGCGGCCTGGGAGATCAACCGGCATCTGGAAGCGTATCAGCTTCCTCCGGAAGAGATCGTCCGCGGTGTTTTTGACCGGGAAATCGTGGATCTTGCGAGATTTGACGGCTGTCCGTTTATCCTTCTTCGAGAGGATCAGAATATCGGAACGCTTTTCCGGCGGCTGATCGCGGAGAGCGGAGTGAAGCCGGGAACGGTGATCTATGCGGATCAGATTCTGACGAGTTATTCGTTCAGTGCGGCAGGAGCGGGGATCTCACTGGCGGCATCGCCGATTGTCGGAATTTTCGGGTCGGATCGTCTGACGTATTATCTTGCCGGCAGCGAGATCACAAAGCGGCAGCTCTATATCTGCTGGCAGAAGCAGCAGACTCTTTCCGCGGCAGGCTCGGTTTTCCTTCAGATGCTGAAGGAGGATGAGCAGCCGGAAACTGCCGGGTAAGGATAGTCTGCGCGGCTTTTAAATTAATAGAATGGGAAACCGGCCGAAAGCAGCAACCCGGCCAGAAAGCGAGTGACAGGGATGGGACTTCACGCATACCGAAATATCGGCTTTTCTTTTACCGAATCCGAACACACCTGCGAGGGATGGCGGAAAAAATTCACGGGGTTTGATCCGTCCCGCGCCGCTAAGGTCTGGGGATTCCCTGTGGAAGGGGGTACCATCACGGCAGAGTGCTGGGGGATTCATTACCGCCTGAACTGCTCGAATGGCGTGCTGGAGAAAGAGACGGAGAAGGGTGAATGGACGGAAGAGCTTTTTATGAACGAAGCGCTTCTGATCTATCATATCCTCGGGGACGTATCTCCCTTTCCCAGGCGCAGCGATGTCTGGGTGTCCGAGGCCTCTCTTGACCCCGTCAGAGTCCGGAGCGGAGACCGGATGGACTCGGTTCTGCAGGCATTTTCGGCTCATTTTTCCGGAAAAGGGGATCTGCTCCGGGAAAGCTGCGAGCGGCTCGGCGGAGAACCGGTGAAGCAGGGAGACGCAGCCTGGCAGTTTTCTCCGACACCCCTCACGCCGGTCCGGCTGGTCTTCTGGGAAGCTGACGAGGAATTCCCTGCGCAGGCCAGCATTTATGTGGAAAAATACATCACAGACTATATGGACTTCGAAGCGGTCGGGTTCCTGTCCGCGGAACTTTTGTGCCGAATTGAGAAGGAAGCGGACACCTGGATTTCATAAATCCATGGTATTCTGCAGCATGTACCGGGATGACCGGACGGAGCTTAAGGAATCGATGGAGGGAACAGACGATGGAATATATGGATAATGTGGAGAGAATTATGGCGGGCAGCGGAGACGTACTGGAGAAAGTATGCACGCACCCTTTTGTACAGGCGATGGCGGATGATTCGCTGACGCCGGAAAAATTCCGTTTCTATATTGTTCAGGATTATCGCTACCTGAATGAGTACTCGCGGGCCTTTTCCATTGCCTCTGCGAAAGCAAAGGACCTGCAGACGCGGATGTACCTTGCGGATTACGGTGCTGGCCTGCTGAAATACGAGGCGGACATGCACCGCGGCTATCTGAAGCGGTTCGGGATTACGCAGGATGAGATCTTTGGAACGCCGATTGCGCTCGATAATCAGTCGTATGTGTCCTATATGATCCGGATGGCTTATGAGGGCATTACCGCGGAGGCCATCACGGCGCTGCTTCCCTGCGGCGTGCATTATGAGGTGATCGGGAAGCGGATTGTGGCGGCGGATCCGCGGGCCGTGAAGAACCCGCTCTGCGGAGAGTGGATCTCCGAGTACTCTTCGGAGGAATTTGCGGAGGGTAATGTCCAGATGAAGGAATATCTGCGCCGGGAGGTGGAGAACAGCTCAGAGGAGCAGCTGCGGAAGCTGTCAGAGATTTACCGCATGAGCTCCCGCTACGAGCTCGGATTCTGGGATATGGCGTGGAACATGGAGCTGTGAGCGGCAGTTTCCGCGCTTCCGGTACCGCATGCCGCAAAATTATCGTAAATATGTGATATGTTGTCCCACATCACGGAACAACCGGCCCTCATTGCAGAACACGGCGCGTTGACACATCTAACTATCTGACATATCATACAAATGACCGTAGAAGTGAAAATACGGAAGAAATATCAACTGTTTGTTCACAATTATTTTCCGGGAAATGGGGACTCCCCGGAATAAGAAAAACGGAGGCAGAATGATATGTTGAATGCGAAAACCGGAACCAGTACGGCAGCAGATGCAGCACAGGCAGGAAAAGAAGCAGCGGCAGCGGTGAAAACTGTAAAAGACGCGAAAGTTGCCTTTGTGTTCAGTGGTGTGCAGTATGATCAGAAAAAGATGCTGGATGCCATTGCAGCAGAGCTTCCCGGGGTGCCGCTGGTCGGCAATACGTCCTTCACCGGCGTCATCACCGATCAGGGATTCGTGACCGGCGATCAGGGATTTGTCGGTATCATGGCGATGGGCGGCAGCGATATGACGGTCGGCGTGGCCGGGTCGGCCAAAGAAGGCACGGCGAGAGAGACCGGACACAAGATCGCGATAGAGGCGATGAAGAAGGCCGG
>CADBOY010000141.1 GCA_902796405.1 uncultured Lachnospiraceae bacterium
CTGCGTCCGTGAACGCATCGATGCCGCCATGAATCTGCACCGGGGTCGGCTCGCCTTCAAAACTGGGCAGCGGATTTCCATTCGACTGATACGTATGGATAAGATGTCCGACGCCGGGTTTTCCTCCCTGATAATCGAAGGTAAACCGGTTGCAGGTATCCCCATCGCCGTCCTCCGTTTTCAGAATGGAGAGTGAGTAGGAGAACTCTCCCTTCTCCACGCGCAGCAATCCGGAGATCCGGGGGGTATAATTCGGAGCGTCCGGCTCAAACTTGCGGCTCTCCAAGGACTGGGCAAACGTCAGTCCATGACTCAGGCCGTCGTAAACGGTGTCCGTCTGGTCGCCGTTGGTGACAATGGTCTGGCTGCCGAGTACGCGCACCGGGGCATAGATGATCAGGCTCGGGTCCTTCATCAGGCTCGGGTCAAATGCCTGCGTCCGGATTCCTTCTCCGTCTTTGACGAAGATGCGGTTGCGGCTGTTGACGCTCCGGCCCATGATGAAGTATGCCGTTACGGCCTTGCTGCCGTCCTCACTGCGTCCGATGACAATGCCTCTGCCAGGATATTCATTGCCGGAAAGCTCTTTCTCCAGTGATACCGTTTTCATTGTATTCTCCTTCCTGTCCGTGGGCCAGGCAGCGCTGCATACGATGCATCCTGTTGGAATCTGACCCAGGCCGCGGCGCCACCGCGGATTCGGCGCCGATAGTATCACTATACTGAATATTCCTGCAAAACGCAAGAATCGGTACAGGACAGAGCAGTGCCCGGACGGTCCTGCCACCCTCGATGCGGATGACGTCTCTTTTCCGACGGATCCTGCCAGAAGGAGACACCACGAAACCGGCGTACATTACCGGCAGCACCAAGCGGACGGAAAAGCCATCGGAGAATCTGCCCCACGAACCAGCATGCTGATGCGGTCCGGACAAAACAAACAGAAAAAGCCACGACAGGATTTATTCCTCAAAACCGGCGCGCTGACCAGGCTGGCAAAAAAGTGGGCAAAAAGGACATATGTATCAGTATATTCACGAGTCAATCGATATTTAGTTTATTTTATATCAATATATTGACTTTATTGACTGATAATAGTAGCATTGCAGACATAGATTCTTCGATAAATGCCAAAATTTTCTTCGACCTGACGGACACCAGCCTGGACCATTCGGGAGGATGCCATAATCTGATCCTGGCTGGCGATGTTCATTCGTACGAGAAGATCCCCTCAAGCGAAAAGGAGGGATGCCTGCCAAGCCAGCTGATCATGCCGGACCGGGCTGAGGCGGATACCACCGCTCTCCCACAGAAGTCCGAGGCAAATTCAGCCGCTCCTCAAGTCAGACGCAGAATCCATCTCTCTTTACCAGCAGTCTGACGCCACCTACCATCATTTTCCATTACCTGCCATCACAATTCCATCACTTCTATTCAGGAGTACCAGCCATCATCCTCCCGGGGCAACGGAAAAAGGAGGACCAGTTCATGATGAATCTCCACCACAGGATTCTCAGTCTTTCCCTGACCGGCGTACTGCTTCTGTCACCAGGCGCAGCATGGGCAGCGGAAAGCACCACATCTGCCGGCACCACCGAAGCGGGGACCACGGCAGCCGAAACGACAGCGGCTGCAGATACTACGGAGGCAGCCGGAACCACGGCAGCGGATCAGAAGGAAAACAAAGCAGCCGAAACCACGGCAGCGGAACCGGAATCGGAGCCGGTTCCCGGGATCCGGTATGTGCATCTCATCACCGCCCAGGAGATTGAGATCGGCTGCGATGACGAGATCACAAAGGAGGCCGCCGGCAGCTACACGGTTACGGTGAACGGCGCATCCGCTGATTTTGAATATCTGTCCTGCTTTGACAACATGGCCACTCTGCGTCTGGCTGAACCGCTGGAGGATCCGGAGAACGCAGAGGTATCCGTCACCATAGACGGGACAGCCATTGAAGCCGGATACGTTCCCTTCTACACCATCACGGAGAACGCGCTGAACGTGCAGCTGCCGGTAAAAGGCAATGAAAACTCCGGGATGAATGATACCTATGATTATCAGTATGTTCTGGACTACTGCGTCAACAACATGGGACAGATTCTCGGGCAGTCCGATTACACCGGTCTCGCCGCCACAGAAAATGGCGTCACCATCGTGGTCGTCGGCTCGGATCAGTCCGTCTATGTCGCCCCGGAGTACCGGGAACTCTACAATCCGGATGATGCGAAAACCCGCAGAACCATCCCCGGTACGGCGGATAAGCCGATCATCGTGACCACGGCAGACGACGTCATGCGTCAGGACAGCATGGGAGACATGGAGAGGAAAAAGAGCGACCGCTATGAGCTGATCCATGATTTCTCCATCCTGTACTGGGAGCTTGGCATCACGCCCGGCTGGAAGAATTATCCCTTAAGTGAAGATGATGATCCGGACACCTACAACTACGTAAAGCATGTTGAGACGGCTTACGCCAACGCGCAGGACAAGGGACTCTGGCCAGGGACCGCCATGATGGACAGCGCGGAGAGCTATTTCACCTATGGCTCGATGGTCTGGTTCGAGACCATCCCTGAATCGGAAGACGGCAGCTGGCAGAAGGAAACCTTCCCGGTCAACACGCGGGCCGAGCTGCGGGAATATGACAAGAATCTGTACGACTGCCTCGTTGAGATCTACACCGAATACAAGTATCTCTGCGGTTCTGCTGACCAGTGCAACACCGGTGTGGATTCCGAGATCCGGATGAATCAGCCCTGGTACAAGCACAATCAGGTCGACAATTACGGCATCGACGGCAAGGCATACGATCCGCTCTGCATCACAGAGGCCAATCTGATCTCCCGGAATCAGATCGAAGTCGTGTTCAACCGCGAGGTTCGGGATCTTGATGCGCTCCGGACGAACGCGAACTGGGCAATCGACTGGGTGAAGGACGGGAAGACCACCACCTTCTCCGGAGAAGAAGGGGAAACTGCCATCACCGTTCAGCGGTATCAGTGGAAGACACTGACCTTCCTTCTGGGGGACCCGGATGAGGAGAAGAATACGACCAATCTCAGCACAGGCTCCATCGGCTCGAGCATCATGGGATTCACGAAGAAGGATCTGGAGGATCCGCCGGAATGGCTGGCCAATGATCCTGATGTCAAGGTCAGTGACACGGCTCTGGAGAAGGGCGGCTACATCGATGTGGATACTCTGATCAGCGAGCGCGGAGCAGGGATCGACGGAACACTGACCGTCAAAGCGGTCAGCGGCGGAGACGCTATGTGCGACTGGGCGGACAATCCGCTGGGCAACGGCAGCTGGGAGGTCAAGTTCCGACCTTATCTTGGGCAGGCGTACCGCAGCAAGAAAGCCGGCGTCTATGTATACGGCGACAATGACGTCAAGAAATCCTCTCTGGAGCTGGCCGGCGCGTACATTGACATCATCCTTTCCAATAAAACGGACCATATCGGGCAGAAGCTGGCAGACGGCATGGTGAAGGATAATCTGGGCGCACAGATCATCGCCTATGGCCATCATGCTTATCAGCAGCCGGATCTGCGCTACGCCTACGGCAATGATCTGTATATGCGCTATCTGTATGTCGAGGGATTCGGCGGCGGCATCTGCCAGACGACAGAATCCAACCTCCTCCGCGATATCGCCTATACGCGCTACAAGGGAGAGTTCATCCTCGGCCATGAGTTTGCGCACACGCTTCACAGTGCGAGCGAGGTCTATCTTCCGGAGCTGTTCCAGGCGATCCTCGACACCTATAACGGCCGGAACTATGACCGCGATGACGGATCGTCCCGCTGGCCGGATGACTCATATGCCGGAAGCAACGAGTACGAATACTTCGCGACGCTCAGCAACATCTGGCACGGTACCATGCGCGAATCCGCCAGCGGCACCTGGGATGGCACACTCTCGCCGATCAACACGAGAGAAGAGCTGTACCGGTATGATCCGAAGGGATACGAGCTCATGAAGAAGATCTACTACAACGGCCGCACGAATCTCTTCTATTCGGATGGAACCAAGGTCAAGGTGGATGCCGATGACGATGACGTTCTGAAATGGGGTTCGACCTTCCCGGAATCCATGACGAAGAAATACCCTGAAGCGAAGTGGATTCACTGGGCGGCTGCCAATGAGTATGACTTTGATCCGGATAACCCGGAGGGGCCTGGCATTCCGCTGGCAAAAGACAAGATCAATTACAATCCGTATTACAACGAACCCGGTGTGGAGAATCCGGATTCGTGAGACGGGTGACAGCAACTGGTTATCCCGGCAGGAAATCCGGGCATTCTGAAGCAGACAGTCTGATCCGCTGCCAGATGCCCGTACTGCCAATAACGACCTAAGATAGCAGCTCCCGGGCGGCAGCAATGCCGTCCGGGAGCTGCTGTTTCCTGACGTCTGCGACCGCATGCCCTCTGCCGCGAATGCACGTCGGTCGATCACGGCTCACAGCCGCTCTTCGATTTCCCGGCCGGCTCAGGACCAGATCCGGAGACATCCACGATAAACCTTCACTTTTCGTTCCTTGCAATTACCGGGAAAATGGATATAATCTGGAATCATGCCGGATCTCCGGCATTTCACGACATATAAAGAAGAAGGAGAATCATACTGATGTCTGTGATCAGCACATACCTTGGGCCGGTGCATACGGCATTTCTGATCTTCCCGCTCCTCGCTCTGGCGCTGACATTTCCTTATATTATCATCGAATACCGGCGCTACGGAGCCATTCCGCTGCTGCGGACCATCATCGTATACACCTTTATCCTCTATCTGATTAACGCATATTTTCAGGTCATCCTGCCCCTGCCCTCCCGGGCCGAGGTTGCCTCCTCGTCTGCACCGAATATGCAGCTGACGGCAGGGCATTTCCTTCAGATGATCCGGCGGACGACGGATTTTTCCATTCACGACCGGTCCACCTGGTGGGAAACTCTGGCGAATTCGTACGTCTACCAGGCCATTCTGAACTTCCTGCTCCTGCTGCCGCTCGGCATCTATCTGCACTACTATTTCCGGCGCGGTATCTTCAGCACACTGCTGATCGTGTTCCTGACTTCCCTGTTCTTCGAGGTCACTCAGCTCACCGGACTGTATGGCATTTATGCTCACGCGTACCGCACCTTTGATGTCGATGATCTGATTCTGAACACGGCGGGAGGCATCTTCGGATGGATTCTGGAGCCGCTCGTCTGCCTTCCGCTCCCCTCGCGGGACCGTATCGATGAAGCCGCCTATTACCGGGGGAAGAAGGTTCCCTTCTTCCGCCGTTTTCTGGCATTTCTCGTGGATTACGCCGTTGTCGGACTGACGCAGACGCTTCTGATCTACCTCATTCCTTCGAACCGGATTGTATTGACGCTGGCTGTGGTGATCGGCATTGTCCTCAGTTTTCTCTGGTTTGCCCTCTTCCCCGTGACAACAGGCGGCTATACTCCCGGCGGCGCGGTTTTCCGCATCCGCATTGTTTCAGGGCGCCGGGGGAATGCCCGCGTCCAGCTCGCCTCGCCGGCCCAGTATGCGATCCGCTCTGCTCTGCTGGTGCTGCTGATTGCCGATATTCCGGATGTGCTCTATCTCACGAAGGAGATGATGCAGGTCAGCTACAATCAGGCCTTCGGATTCTGGCACGGACTGAGGACCTTCTCTCAGATCTGCGCCGCCATCTTCCTCATTGAAATCTTCGTGCGCGCCATCACCGGAGACCGCCGTTTTCTGTATGAGCGGGTGAGCGGAACCAGAGTCATCAGCACCATCCGCCTCCCGGATCCGGATCGGCCGGAAGAAGATGTGGCCGATGGAAGCGCCCCGACCCTCTCTGCCCGCGAGATGAAACGGCAGGAAAAGGAGGATCGCCGCCGGAGGAAAGAAGAAAAGCGGGCGCAGAAGGAACGCTACCGCGAGCAATGGGATCAGCTTGGCCGAGGGGATTCCGCTAAAGACTATCAAAACGGATTGTATGATGGTGATTTCGATGATTCCGGCGCACCGTATAAGGACGATTCCTACGGTTCGGATGATCCGTATGAAGATGGCTCCTACAGCCGCGGCGGCCAGTACGAAAATGAATCCTATGAACGCGGGGA
>CADBOY010000142.1 GCA_902796405.1 uncultured Lachnospiraceae bacterium
TTCTGTCCGGATACGCCTTCTTCAGAATTTGCGCCATCTCAGGCATCGTCATTTCTTCCGATTCCGCAATGAACCGCTGTCCGTCCGCAGCGTCATTCTCCATGGCAAGAATATGCAGATCGGCCAGATCCCGCACATCAGCTACCGGGTAAATTACATTGGGGCTTGGAGTTCCGTTTAGCAGCATCTCAAAGATCTGATCGGTGCTGCTCCTTCTCCCGGCCATGTTCGACCCAGGATGGCACCCGGAAGGATCGTTACGAGTTTGGTGCGGCTCTGTTTGTGAATCAGATCCCACGCGGTGCGCTCCGCAATGATCTTGGATTTCTGATAATTGGAGATCCATTTATTGTTCATGTCTGTCCAGAAGTCTTCATTGACGGACGGATTGGGATTCTTCTTGTCCGGATAGTTTGGCGTTTCGCTGGAGGTCATGACAACTTTCTGCATGCCAGCTCGGATCGCAGCGGATATCACATTTACCACTCCGTTCTTTGCCGTCGGGATCAGAGTGGGGTCCTCGTGATTATTGCCGCCGAGGGGAGATGCCACATGCAGCACATAGTCTATGCCTTTCATCGCCTCGTCCCAACCGTCTGCCTGGTTGAGATCGGCAACAGCAAAGGTCAGATGGGAAATGTCCACGTTTTCATTCTGAAGCATCAATTTTACGGATTCCGATTTGGCCATGGATCTTACTGTTGTGCGAACGGCATAACCCTTCTCCAGGAGCCTTCGAATCGTCCATCCGCCAAGAAAACCGGTTCCCCCCTGTTACAAGTACTTTTTTCATGATCTGATTTCCTTTCTTACAGCTTAAATTTATATCGTTAAATTTCAGAGAAGTACGACAGGCGCAGATTCGAATCATCCAATCCTTTCAGATATCTCATCTGCATATTCTGACCCTCATGTATAACAAATGATTTGATTGCATCATGTGTTGCATTTTTGCTGTGCCTAAAATATAATATAGAAGTTGAAACAATACAAGCATCAATCCGGAGTGTTTTGCTGTATATGCAACACGGAAATCTCTAATGTTGAGGAAATAAGAAATGGCTGAAAAACTGGATCGGAGAACGGCGTATACCAGAAAAGTAATTCGTGAATCCCTGTATCAGTTGCTGGAAAAGAAGCATCTTTCCGAGATCACCGTGAAGGAGCTCTGCGAAAAAGCGGATATCAACCGGACCACTTTTTACAGAAATTACATGGATATCTATGATCTCTATGAAAAGCTGGAAGAGGAACTCACGGAAACCGCATTTGCAGATGGGAATATCATGGAAGACAGATATAAGCTGCTTAAGGTGATCTATGAGAATCAAACCTTCTACCGTGAATTCTTTGATTCCCGGCTGGAGAGCCGTTATATCAAAGAGACCATTCAGAAAATGTATGATGAGATGAAGAAACTTCTGATGGATCGCGGGACCTATGACGAGAAAACATTCCGGATCCTCTATCTTTACAACTATTACGGCGCGGTCGGAGTCATTCGCGAATGGCTCGACGAGGGCTGCAGAGAAAGTCCGGAGAGTTTGGGAAAAATTCTTTACGGCATTGTTGAAAAACAGTATCAGTGAGGTACTGGGTTCAATATTATGAGAGCTGAGTTCGGAACCTTCCTCCGATGAGACGTGAGAGCGCTTCATCGAAATGAATTTCGATCGGTTTTGCGCTTGTTTTGTGGTATGATAGAACCCGCTTGTTGGAGGTTCATCCTTATGCAAAAAATTCTGCGCGCTGTTTTTTACTTTTTCGGACTGGTTATCATTTCCCTGGGAATCATCCTGAACACCAAGTCCGCCTTTGGCGTGACGCCGATTATTTCCGTTGCCTACTGCCTGTCCCTGCTGCATAACTGGAACTTTGGAAACGCCTCGTTTGTCCTGTACTGCGTTCTGGCCGTCATCGAATACATTGTCAAAGGGAAGAACTTCAGGCCGGTTGATCTCCTGCAGATCCCGCTCTCCGTCATCATGACCCGCTTTTTCAACCTCTTTGACAGTCTGCTTCCGGATGTCACTTCTCTCTCAGCGAGAATTCTCTGTCTCCTGCTCGGAATCGCCTTTACCGGCATCGGTGCGGCAATGAATGTCAATACCCGGCTCGTGCCCAATCCTGGGGACGGTATCGTGCAGGCCATTGCAGACCGGCTGCATCATAAGATGGGCAATGTCAAGAATGTATTTGACCTCGGCTGTGTCCTGATGACGATTATTATCGGCCTGGTGGCAGCAGGGCGTCCGGTTGGGGTCGGTATCGGCACTTTCGCCGCGATGATCGGAGTAGGGCGCTTCATCTGGATCTACAATCGCCTGTTTCAGAAGACCCAGCAGCGCCTCACCGGCGTCACGCAGTGACAGTAAAAGGACAGGACAATATTGTCTGGTCACGAAAAACACGGCATTTCTCACTCTGTGTCGTGTTATATGTGCCGCCTGAAGGGTAACCTGTCAGTGAGAAAGGGGGTGCAAACCATGGATCAGCAGAAGATCGGCCTGTTCCTTAAGAAATTACGCAACGAGAAAAATCTGACGCAGGAGGAATTAGCGGAGCAGCTGAATGTCTCCAGCCGAACAGTATCCAGATGGGAGAACGGAGTTTCACATAATTAAAGATACCACACCAATCCCATGCTGACTTTTGCTCAACCGATACAGCCGGAGGGCTGGATAACAAGAA
>CADBOY010000143.1 GCA_902796405.1 uncultured Lachnospiraceae bacterium
CAGTCCGCCAGATCTTCGACGTTCTTCGTTTTATCCAGTGAGAGCATCGGAGAAGGATGCCGCTCTTTCGGGAGCTCGCTGACGAGTTCATAGCCGACTTTCTGCGTCGGACTTCCTGCGAGCACAATGCCGGTTTCCGATTCCAGCTCCTTCAGTTCATCATAAAGCCGGTCATATTCGATGTTCGGCATGATCTCCCTCGCCTCCTGATAATAGGCGAGGGATGCCCGGTTCAGAAGTTCGGTGAGCTTCTTCATGCGCTCCATCTTTGTCTCCGTCATCATTTCCTCCGCTCTGTCACGCCCCGGTTTTCTCTCCCGGCCGTCTTCCCCTGGTACTGCTGCTCCCCGGCTTTCCCTGGACTGCGCCCTTGCCGCTCTTGCCGGCGAGTTCTCTCTTCAGCTCTGCCAGTTCTTCCCCTTCGATCTTTCTCCAGGTTCCGGGCTTCAGGCTGCCCAGCTCAATATTCATGATCCGTACCCGGCGAAGAGAAGTTACGCGGCATCCCAGTGCCTCACACATCCGGCGGATCTGCCGGTTCAGTCCCTGCGTCAGGATGATGCGGAACCGGTGATGCGAGATCTTCTCCGCCTTACAGGGACGTGTCACCGTATCCAGAATATGAACTCCGCTCTGCATCTGTTCCAGAAATTCATCCGTTACCATCCGGTTAATGGTGACCACATATTCTTTCTCATGGCGATTCCTGCCGCGCAGAATGTCATCCATCATCTCTCCCTGATTGGTCAGAAGAATCAGGCCTTCCGAGTCCTTGTCCAGGCGGCCCACCGGATACACGCGCGAGGGATATCCGATGTAATCAATGATGTTGTCCGGTTCGTCGCGCGCTGTGGTACACACGACGCCGGTCGGCTTGTTAAACGCGATCAGAACGGGAGCCTCATCCCGCCCGATCCGGCGGCCGCGGCATAGGATCTCATCGTCATCGGTGACCTTCATCCCCATCTCAGCCGGCTTTCCGTTCACCGTGATCTCTCCGGCCTCAATCAGCCGGTCCGCTTCCCGCCGCGAGCATACGCCCGCTTCACTCAGATATTTGTTCAGGCGTATAGCCTCCATCGCTCTCTCCTTTTCTTCGCCGTGCCTCACCTTATGCCGCCGGGAATCCGGGCCGGACGTCCCGGCGGCGGTCCGAATGACCGGAATAATATGCTGCCGGCCAGGCCCGCAGCCACGCCGCCGTACATGCTCCTTTATCGGATGAACATCGCATCCCCGAAGGAATAGAAGCGGTATTTTTCCTTCACCGCTTCCTGGTAAGCAGCCATAATATGATCCCGTCCTGCCAGTGCGGAGACCAGCATCATCAGCGTGGACTTGGGAAGGTGGAAATTTGTAATCAGCGCATCTACCATCCGGAATGTATAACCAGGGTAGATGAAGATGTCCGTCCAGCCGCTGCCGGCCCGGAGAATACCATCCTCCCCTGTCGCCGATTCGAGCGTCCGGCAGCTCGTCGTTCCGACAGCGATCACGCGTCCCGGTCCCGCTTTGACGCGGTTGATCTGTTCTGCCGTTTTCTCATCGACGCGGTAGTATTCCGAATGCATATGGTGATCTTCTACCTTATCGACCTTCACCGGGCGGAACGTTCCCAGGCCGACATGAAGAGTGACTTCGGCGATGGTAACGCCTTTATCCCGGATTTCCTGCAGAAGCTCCCTGGTAAAATGCAGTCCCGCTGTCGGCGCAGCCGCTGAGCCGTCAAATTTGGCGTAAACCGTATTGTAGCGTTTTTTATCCTTCAGTTTATGCTTGATGTAAGGCGGAAGCGGCATCTCGCCGAGCTGATCCAGAATCTCCTCAAAGATACCGTCGTAATCAAAATGAATGATTCGTCCGCCGTCTTCGGTGACCTCCTGCACGGTTCCCTTCATAATCCCGCCGAAATCCAGCACAGTCCCCGGTTTTGCTTTCCTCCCCGGGCGCACCAGAGTCTCCCATGTATCTCCGTCTTTCCGGTTCAGGAGAAGGACCTCAATCATGGCACCGGTCTCCTCCTTGATCCCGTACAGACGTGCCGGGATCACCCTGGTATTATTGAGCACCAGACAATCATCCGGAGTCAGTTCATTCACAATATCGCGGAAAACAGCATGACGAATATCTCCTGTCTCCTTGTCCAGCATAAGCAGCCTGGATGACGCGCGGTCCTCCAGCGGGTCCTGTGCGATCAGTTCTTTCGGCAGATCATAATCAAATTCACTAACGTCCATATCTCTCCCCGGTTCTTTGCAGAACCTGTCTCCTGAAAAAACGAGCCGCATTCACCTGGATGCCGCTCGTTTTCTTCCTGTTCTGCCTCTGCAGTACAGTGGTAGATTCTCCTGCACCGCAGGAGCAGATCGTTCTTTATTCTCGCTCCATATAAATGTCGGTGTCAGAACTAATGACATGGCAAACGGTGATACACGACTCTCGTGCATCACCGTGCTTATCCAGTCAGATGTCTGACGCCCTGAAGATCACTCCGAAGCATTCGGATCATCCACCGTCAGATACTGGCGGTAGATATATCCGGTGTTCCCGCTCTGTGTAACGACCTTGGCCCACTTTTTGCTCAGCCCGACAACATGAACCCATACTCCTCCGTCAATCAAAAGGAAATCGTTTGTGTTGTCATCCAGCACCGGCTCCTTGCGAAGCTTGACCTGCGTTGTCGTGTATTGAATGTCATCCACCGCCTTGAATTTGACTTTTTTCGCCTTCGCGGTGGTCTCTGCCGCCGTGGTCTCCTGGGCAGCTGCCGTAGTCTGCTGCGCCGCCGTAGTCCCTGTTGCAGCCGCCGTGGTCTCCGCCGCAGCAGTTGTGCTGCCGGCGTCCGTGCTGCCAAGCGAATCGATGTATTTCTTCAGATTCGCATCTCCG
>CADBOY010000144.1 GCA_902796405.1 uncultured Lachnospiraceae bacterium
CAGCAGCTGAATGTTCGCCACCGTATGCGACAGCCTTCCTCCGGTTCCGCCATAGAGGACAAAGCGCCGGTATCCGCGGTGCCAGCCCAGGACCACACCAGCGTGCATATCCGTGTCATCCTTCACCGGATGAAGGCGAACGAGATCATTCTCCGGGAATTTCGGCACATAACCCAGTGAATCAAAATCTCCTACTACAAGGTCGAGGCGAATGTTCCGGTCCAGGCAGGCCTGATATCCTCCGTCTCCGGCAATGACGCAGTCATCCGGCCCTGGGACCGGACAACCGTCACCAAAGTCTCCCGCACCGACGACATAGCAGGTTCCGCTGCGGACTGGCTCCCCCTTTCCATCCTCAAGCTCAGGGGGAATGGCGCAGACCTTCGGTATTGCGTCAGAGCTCTCTTCTTCTGTTTGATGATCTGTCTCGCGCAAAGTGTAATTCCTCCGCTCATGCTCTGTCTGCTGCACAGCAGCAAATCCCGTGTCATGCCTGTTCCATTGTAACAGATTCAGAAGGAAATGCACACTGGAAACATCAGAAGGGACGCATTAACAATCACTGCAAAGCCGGTTCTCAAGGCGAAAGCTTTCCTCATTCCCATCGGTTTGATGCCTGTTTTCGCGATCAGATCTGTCTCTTGTTCCACGCTTTGATTCTCATTTCGTTTTTGTCATAAATAATTTGAATTTATTTTTAATAATAATATTGACAAATTTTAAATCGGTGTTATATTGTCCTCAGTACAGAAAGGAGGCCGCGATGTGAAGAAGAGCATATACAGCCTGGTTCTCTCCGACGATGTAGTGAGCGCCATTGACCGCTTAGCCAGTGAGAACGGAATCAGCCGTTCCAGCCTGATCAATCAGATTCTTGCCGAGCGGTTCTCCCTTGCGACACCGGAGATGCAGAACCGGGACATCTTCTCCGCCATGGAGAAACTGATGGACGAAACATTCCAGATTTTGAATCAGCCTTCGGATTCGATGTTCGCGGTCCGCAGTCATTTGCGGTACAAGTATCGTCCGACCATTCGCTATCAGCTGGATCTCTCTCATGAAACAAGAGGAGATGCGATCGGTATTCTGAAGATCTCCCTCCGTACGCAGAATCAGCAGCTGATTGAACTGCTTTCTTCCTTTTTCTCCCTCTGGGAGAAACTGGAAAGTCACTATATCACCAGTACGCTGGGACACGCCATCCGCTACCATGAGGAAGAGGGAAAGCTGTTCCGGGAACTGTATCACCCGGCCAATCTTCCTGTCTGTTCCGGCGAAGATGTCGGGAACGCCATCGCGGATTATATTCAGATGATGGATGAATGCATTAAAACCTACTTCGCACACCTGGAGGAACCGGAAAACCATCTGGCTTCTCTCGTGGAAAAAGATTATCGAACCTGGCTCAGCCGTTCTGGCTTTGTTGTAATCTGACGGCGCCGGGATCATATAAAGTGAGGTGAAAGATATGAACGCACAGAAATATACACAGAAATCGCTTGAATCGGTTCAGGAAGCCCAGAACATCGCTCTCCGGAACCAGAACAGCCAGATTGAGGAGATGCATCTGCTCTCCGCTCTTCTGACGCAGGAGAATGGACTGATTCCTCAGCTTTTCACTAAGATGACGATCGACCCGAATCAGGTTCTGGCGAAAGTAGAAAGCACGATCGCCTCCTACCCGAAGGTCACCGGCGAAACCGCGAATCTGTATCTCTCCCAGACGCTGAACCGGGCTCTCACCAATGCTGAGGATCAGGCGAAGAAGATGCACGATGAGTACGTCTCCGTAGAACACCTGATGCTCGCCATGATGGAGATTCCGGACCGTGATATGAAGAACATCATGAGCACCTTCGGGATCAGCCGCAGAGAATTCGAGAAAGCTCTGAGCAGTGTGCGCGGCAACGCACACGTGACCAATGAGAATCCGGAGGAAACCTATGACGTCCTCTCCAAATACGGCAGAGACCTCGTGGAGGAAGCCAGAAGCGGAAAACTGGATCCGGTGATCGGAAGAGACACGGAGATCCGGAATGTGATGCGGATTCTGTCCCGGAAGACGAAGAACAATCCGGTTCTGATCGGCGAACCCGGCGTCGGGAAAACCGCCATTGCTGAAGGCCTTGCTCAGCGGATTGTGTCCGGCGATGTCCCCACGAATTTGAAGAACCGCAAGATCTTCTCCCTGGATATGGGATCTCTGATCGCTGGTGCAAAATATCAGGGGGAATTCGAGGAACGGCTGAAGGCCGTCCTCGCTGAAGTGAGTAAGAGCGAGGGGCAGATCATTCTCTTCATCGATGAGCTGCATCTGATTGTCGGTGCCGGACGGACACAGGGCGCCATGGATGCCGGCAATATTCTGAAACCTATGCTGGCAAGAGGTGAACTCCACTGCATCGGTGCTACGACTCTGGATGAGTACCGCAAGTACATCGAGAAGGATGCCGCTCTGGAGCGTCGGTTCCAGCCGGTCATGGTGGAGGAGCCGACCGTAGAGGATACGATTACCATCCTCCGCGGGCTGAAAGAGCGCTATGAAGTGTACCACGGTGTCAAGATTCACGACCAGGCACTGATTGCCGCAGCGGAACTCTCCAACCGGTACATCACAGATCGTTTCCTGCCGGATAAAGCCATTGACCTGGTGGATGAAGCCTGCGCTACAATTAAAACTGAGATGGATTCGATGCCTACTGAGCTTGACGAGATATCTCATCGGATCACTCAGCTGCAGATCGAAGAGACCGCCTTGTCCAAGGAGGAGGATCAGCTCTCCAAAGAGCGTCTGGCTGACGTGGAGAAGGAACTGGCTGAGCAGCGGGATAAATTCAACGAGATGAAGGCTCGCTGGGAGAACGAGAAGAACGAGATTGGAAAAACGCAGAAGCTTCGTGAGGAGATCGAGCATGTCAATGCCGACATCGAGCGGGCTGAGCGTGAATACGATCTCAACCGTGCTGCCGAGCTGAAGTACGGGAAGCTCCCTGCACTGAAGAAAGAACTGGAAGAGGCAGAAGCTCAGGATGAAAAGGCGAAGAATGATGAGCATCGGCTTCTCCGGAATTCGGTGACAGAGGATGAAATCGCCAAAATCGTCTGCCGCTGGACCGGCATTCCTGTGTCAAAGCTGATGGAGGGAGAACGCGAAAAACTCCTCGGCATGGATAAAATCCTGCATCGGAGAGTCATCGGTCAGGATGAGGCCGTCACCAAAGTCAGCGAGGCAATTCTTCGGTCGCGGGCTGGCATTCAGGATGAGAGCAGGCCGCTGGGTTCGTTCCTCTTCCTCGGCCCTACCGGTGTTGGCAAGACCGAGCTGGCAAAGACTCTGGCAGAGGCGCTGTTTGATGATGAGCACAACATGGTGCGGATCGATATGAGTGAATACATGGAGAAATTCTCCGTCTCCCGTCTGATCGGAGCACCGCCTGGATATGTCGGCTATGAGGAAGGCGGTCAGCTGACCGAAGCCGTCCGCCGGCATCCTTACTGCGTCATCCTGCTGGATGAGGTGGAGAAGGCGCATCCGGACGTATTCAACATCCTCCTTCAGGTTCTGGATGACGGCAGAATCACCGATTCTCAGGGCAGAACCGTTGATTTCAAGAATACCATCATCATCATGACCAGCAACCTTGGCTCCAGCTACCTGCTTGAGGGCATTCAGCCGGACGGCAGCATCAGCCAGAATGCACTGGATGAGGTCGACCGGCTCCTGAAGCAGAAATTCCGTCCTGAATTTCTGAACCGGCTGGACGAGATCATCTGCTTCAAGCCGCTGCAGCGCAGCCAGATTGGACAGATTGTCGATCTGATGATCGGAAATCTGAACAAACGGCTGGAAGAAAAGCAGCTCAGAGTGCAGCTCACGGATGCGGCTAAAGCCAAGATCATCGATGAGAGCTACGACCCCAATTACGGTGCCCGTCCGCTGAAGCGGTATATTCAGACCAGGATCGAAACTCTTCTTGCTCGTGAGATCATTCGCGGTGACATCTCCGAGGGACAGGTTCTCACCGTAGATACAAAAGGCGATGGATTCGTCATCCGGTGATAAAACTGGCTGACATACCCCGTCTTTCGGACGATGGATTCGTCATCCGGCGATAAAACCGGCTGACATACCCCGTCTTTCTGATCATAAAATTGCCGCCACCCTTAACGGGATGGCGGCAATTTTTATGTTTCACTGACGTTTTTCCGTCTTACTTATCTGACTTATCTTGCCTGCATCATATTGCCGGACATATCCAGCAGCCTCGGATTCAGTCCTTCCTCCTGCAGTGCGGCAAGAATCTCGTTCTTGTGCTCGGTGCCGAAGGCTTCCATCGTAATGCGAAGTTCTACCTTGTCGTTCCGGTTAATGCTGTAGAACTGATTGTGCTCCAGACTGATGACATTCGCCTGCTTGGCCGCAAGCAGGGAAGCCACACGCAGAAGCTGTCCGGGAAGGTCCGGCAGAAGAACCGATACCGAGAACACACGGTCCCGGGCGAACAGACCATGCTGTACGATCGAAGACATGGTGATGACATCCATGTTGCCGCCGCTGATTACACAGACCACTCTCTTGTTCTTCACATCCAGATGCTTGAGGGCAGCGATCGACAGCAGGCCGGAATTCTCAGCGATGAGTTTATGATTTTCCATCAGGTCGAGGAAAGCCACGATGAGTTCTTCATCCGGAATGGTGATGATACCATCCACATTCTTCTGCACATACGGGAAGATCTTCTCGCCGGGAGTCTTGACTGCAGTACCGTCCGCAATCGTCTTGGCCGAAGGAAGAGTCACAACATGGCCTGCTTCCAGCGACGCTTTCATACACGCCGCATTCTCCGGCTCAACCCCGATCACCTGAATCTTCGGATTCAGCATCTTCGCCAGAGTGGAAACGCCAGTCAGGAGTCCGCCGCCGCCGACGGGGACCAGAATATAATCGACCGTCGGAAGCTCCTTAAAGATTTCCATCGCGATCGTGCCCTGTCCGGTAGCCACCTCAAGGTCATCAAACGGATGAATGAAGGTGTATCCATTCTCATCTGCCAGCTGATATGCGTAAGCGCAGGCATCATCATAGACATCACCGTGCAGCACAACTTCTGCGCCATAGCTCTTCGTCCGGTTGACCTTCATCAGCGGAGTGGTGGTCGGCATAACGATCGTTGCCTTAACGCCATACTGCTTCGCGGCATAGGCAACTCCCTGTGCGTGATTGCCGGCAGAGGCAGTGATCAGCCCCTTCTCTCTCTCTTCCGGTGAGAGCTGACTGATCTTGTAATAAGCGCCGCGGATCTTGTATGCGCCGGTCTTCTGCATATTCTCCGGCTTCAGATACACCTTGTTGCCGGACTGTGCGCTGAAGTACTCGCTGTACTGCAGCTTGGTCTCCAAAGTGACCTGCTGCACAATTTCGGCTGCCTCTTCAAATTTTTCCAGGGATAATTTCTCCATCATCGCTATCGTTCCTGCCTTCTGCCTTTCGGCTATGACTTATTATTATGACCTTTATGCACACCGAACGCACATGCCAGTCATGAATTCCGTTTTGATGAACCAGCTGCCGGGCAAAGACAGTCCCGCAGCGGCATTCCTCTCTTGTTCCAGAAGAGATTACAGCGCATCCGTTTCCGGTTCGTCTTCCGAAACGGTAAAGAGCGCTTTGACGTAAGAGTCTGCGTCAAATTTCTGCAGATCATCGATCTGCTCTCCTACACCGATATATTTGACTGGAATACCCAGCTCGGCCTGAATGGCCACGGCGATTCCGCCCTTCGCCGTTCCATCCATCTTTGTCAGAATAATGCCATCAATGGATGCGACATCGCGGAATTCCTTCGCCTGAGACAGCGCATTCTGCCCTGTTGTACCATCAAGCACAAGAAGGGTCTCCCGATAGGCATCCGGATACTCCCGGGATATCACACGGTCAATCTTGCGCAGCTCATCCATCAGGTTTTTCTTATTGTGCAGTCTTCCGGCCGTATCGCAGATCAGAATATCCGTGTCTCTGGCCTTGGCTGCGGATACCGCGTCAAAGATGACCGCTGCCGGATCAGAGCCTTCCTTCTGCGCGATAATGGGCACCCCGGCCCGGTCCGCCCATTCTTCCAGCTGTTCAATTGCCCCGGCCCGGAATGTATCCGCCGCAGCAAGCAGCACCTTCTTCCCGTCTTCCTTGAACTGAGCGGCCAGCTTCCCGATCGAGGTAGTCTTTCCCACTCCGTTGACACCGATGATCAGAAGCACGGACTTTTTATCTTCAAAATCATAAGCATTCTCACCGATATCCATCCGGTTTCGGATCGTGTCGATCAGAATCTGCCGGCATTCCTCCGGCTCACAGATGTGCTGCTCCTTCACCTGATCCCGCAGTTCCTCCAGGATCTCATCCGTTGCCCGTACTCCGATATCGCCTTCAATCAGGATCTCTTCCAGCTCATCATAGAAGTCATCATCAATCTGAGAATGACTGAATACCGATGCGAATCCATTCGCGATACTGTTTCTTGTCTTGGCCAGGCCAGCGCGCAGCCGGGCAAACAGGCCTCGCTTTTTCTCTTTTCCTTCGCTCATTCGCTCCTGTCCTTATGCTTTTGTTCTCTTACCAATCCGCAGATCCGTTGCCAGACTGCCCTGCTTTTCCGTGGATCCGTCAGGCTGCCTTAAGTGACGAACGAATGAAGCGCCAGGTCTTCGGACACGATTTCTTCAGCGTCTTCCTGGTGCTCTTCGTGCAGTACATCGCGAAGCAGCGTGCATAATATTCCTGTGCATTCTTCTGGACAATACTGTTCAGGCCAGCTTTCTTCACCGCCTTTTTCCGCTCTGCCTTCCAGATCTTACTGAATGCTTTGGTTTGAGACAGCAGCCGGCCTCCCTTCGTTTTGCCGCTGTTGCGGTCCCAGAAATGGCCGAATTCATGATACAGCATCGTATCGATCTTATCTTCATCCAGAAAGATCCGGTGCGCCGCATCCGCAAAGGCGGCCCCGGTTGTCACATTCGGATATATGCCGGAAACTCCCAGCTCCGGGACCTCCACGCTGTATTTCATCGCGCGGAATTTCCGGCGCACACGTGAAGGAACCTTCTTCATGAGCACCTGAATCTGCGAGACATCTCCGGCCGAAGGTGCCACCGCTGTCTCCACAGCCGCGATATTCGCAGCGCGGTAGACGATGTTGGAACGCGGCACATAATAAGTCCCGCCGGCGAACTGGATCTGAGACCAGTTTCCCTCCAGCACTACCGTCTGATAGACACCCATTCCGGTATGCAGGGTTGTGAGATAATTCTCACTGAACGGGGACGCATACACTCTGGTTTCCCGTTTCAGGTAGACATATCGATCCGTGGTGCGGAGGACACGAACCTTCTTTCCATCCACTTCTATTGTGTGATCGGTATTCTTTGCTTCCTCGCCGGATCCCTGGGAAACAGAGACACCTGCGCCAGAATCTTCCACCACATCCGGCGCCGTAAGCCGCAGCGCCGAAGCATCCGCCGGGACCGCTGTCGCCACGGTCAGCGCCAGAGCCAGCGCAGCTACGCACCTCATCTTCCATCTTCCCTTCATCTGATCACCTTCTCACCATCTGAGCACTCCTGCAAAAGCAGGCTGCTGATATTATGCTCTGATTTCTCCTTGTTTCCTGCGCGCAGCAGGCTGCATCCACCGCTGCCGCGCCTTAGTTTTCTTTCTGTACTTTAACGACGACCTCTCCGGCATGCTTATAAATATGAGCGGCCGGTACAGCACCGCGTACCATAGAGAGCGGATACACATTGGTATGCGGGCCGATTACGGTTCCCGGGTTCAGAACAGAATTGCAGCCGATGTCTACCCAGTCTCCCAGCATCGCTCCCATCTTCCGTAGACCGGTATTGAACACCTGATCCGGGAACCGGATGGTGACCGATGTCTGGTCCGCCTTGATATTGGAAGTAATGGACCCGGCACCCATATGCGCATGGTATCCCAATACGGAATCTCCAACATAATTATAATGGGGAACCTGCACATGATCAAATAAAATGGCGTTCTTGATTTCTGTCGAATTGCCGACCACGCAGTCTTCACCAACCAGTGCGCTTCCTCGGATAAATGCACAATGGCGAACTTCCGTGCGCTTTCCGATGATCGCCGGCGCGCCGATATAGGCAGTGGGAGCAATCACTGCGCTTTTTGCCACCCAGACATGCTCTGCGATCTCCTCATACTCTTCCTTCGGCAGACTTTCCCCCATCTGAATGATGAATTCCCGGATCTGCCTAAGGATCTCCCACGGATATTCACTCTGTTCCAGGAGTGGGCGAGCCAGAGTGTGCTCCAGGCTGAACAGTTCTGTCGTTCGGTATTCTTCCATCATGGCCTCCCAAAAATTTCAGGCAGATAAAGCCAGTGCACAGCAGTGATCTACTGCAATCTGCCAATCCCCATTGCCGGATTCATCCAGTAATAAGTTCCGTACAAGGCAGTAATTCACTGCTTCCATCATCTGCCTGTGCATCTTCCTTATGAGATATTCTGCTCACCAGGCGGAGCCATCATCCTGCGAGGATAGCCGCGCGGCCTGTGACCACATATAACAAGAAGTATAGCATCCGTCCTGCCGTTTGTAAAACAACGCGCGTGTCAG
>CADBOY010000145.1 GCA_902796405.1 uncultured Lachnospiraceae bacterium
CTGCGACAAGATCGGCCTGAACTATGTGTCCTGCTCGCCGTTCCGTGTTCCGATCGCCCGTCTGGCTGCTGCTCAGGCTGCGATCGAGAATCAGAGCAAGTAATATTATCCTGAAGACCATACCGGAGAGTCTGCCATTGACAGAAAATCCGGCACATCCAGGCTATGCTGAGGGCTGCCGCGTCTGCGGCAGCCCTTTCGTCGTTTCCACTGTATGTTCTGGCAGCAGAGAGGAGAAGAGCAGAATTTTATATCCAGCTGCCAAAGCTTCTGCAGCCTCCCTTTGCGGTCTCTTGATTCGTCCGCGGAGTGGCAGGAACCGAAGTCGGCATCCTGCAGTCGAAGTGGTGGAGATGCCAGGGCGGGTGCGCTGAGGGATTGACGGAGTACGGGAAATCACCGATAATAGCAGGGTGCCGGTTCGACGCGGCGGAAAGCAGCGCTTGCGGCAACCGGATCTGCATCAGGGAAACGATCACATACGAAGGGCGGATCAGGCATGGCTAAGAGAAGATATGGGAAAAAGCATAGCGGCGGGATGAAGATCGCACTCCTCATCGTGCTCGCTCTGGTTCTTGTCCTCGCCGGCGCGGAAGGCGTTCTTCTGTACCGTCACAAGCACGACGGACGGTTCCTGAAGGGAACGTATTTTCTGGGTGAGGATGTCTCCGGTCAGACGCCGGAGGATCTGGTGAAGAAGGTCACCGCATCAGCGCAGAGCGTCAGGATCACTTTAAATGAGAGTGGCAGTGAGGCTCTCAACGGCTCGCTGTCGGATTTCGGTTACACTCTGGATGCGGATTCCATGAAGCAGGCGCTCGAGAAGGCCATGGAACAGCAGAAAGCATCCTGGTTTGACATCGCGGTCGCTCTGCTCGGCAGAAAGGTGACTACGCTGGATGCCGGAACGACATGGAAGTTTGATGAGCAGACATTAAAAAACAAGGTGACTGCGGCCAATTTCCCAGCGGAACGCGTCGCCAGTAAGGATGCCGCGCTGGTTTCCGACGAGAAGACCCTCTCCATGGTGATCCAGCCGGAGACGGTCGGCAATACCTTCGACGACGCAAAGCTTCAGTCCTGGATGAAGGAACAGATTGACGGTTCACTGAACAAGAACGGCCTGAAGAATATTACGCTGGACTTCCCGAAAGAACTCTATATTCTTCCTTCTGTATCCAGCACCGATGAAGCGCTGGTCAGCGAGATGAACGCGCTGAATACCTACGCCGGTGCGGAGATCACCTATGATTTCGGATCGGAGACGGAAGTGCTGGACCATAAGACGATCATGAGCTGGGTCACGGTGAAGGACGGCAAAGCAGTCCTCGACGAGGACGCCATCGCCGACTTCGTCACTTCGCTCGCCGGAAAGTACAACACCCGCTATCACGTGAGAAAATTCACGACGACCGGCGGAGAGGAGATTACGATTCCGGAAGAGAAGAATGAGTATGGGTACCGCATCAATGCGGATGACGAGGCCGCACAGATCAAGAAAGACATCACGAGCGGCAGCGCGGTGGAGCGTGAGCCGGTTTATTATAAGACGAACAGCTATGACAATCCGCTGTATCTGAAGCGTGAGGGCACGGATGACCTGGCGGGGACCTATGTCGAGGTCTCCATCCGGAAGCAGCATGTCTGGTTTTATCAGGACGGAGAGCTTGTTGTCGAGAGCGACTGCGTGACGGGTGACGTCACAAAGGATCACGGGACAGAGACCGGAGCATTCCCTCTCGCCTTTAAGAAGCAGGACTACACGCTGACCGGCGGGAATGGAAATGGAGCATACGCGACACCGGTGAAGTGGTGGATGCCGTTCTTTGAAGGACAGGGCCTTCACGACGCGAGCTGGCGGAGCAAATTCGGCGGCTTGATCTACAAGGGCAATGGCTCTCACGGGTGCGTGAATCTCCCGGCATCGGTCGCGGAGAAGATCTACAACAATATCGAGCCCGGCACATGCATCATCATCTACGACGACTGAAACAGTTTGGATCATACAATAGAACGCAGAGGAAAATGAAAGAAATTCGAGAAAAAATGCAGTTATCCATCCGGTTCATCCGAGCTGTGCTGCTCCTCGCGGCAGCCTGCACCGTGCTGACGGCTCCGGGAAAGGCAGATGCGGCGGAGGAAATCGTCGGCATCTCTCATCAGAAATATACCTACGGCGAGCTGTCGGGGGATATTGCCGCGCTGGCGAAAAAATACCCGAAGCTTGTCCGCTGGAGTTCGGCAGGGAGGTCGGCGGACCGCCGGCGGATCTATGAGCTGACGATCGGGAATCCGAAGGCGAAGAAACACTTCGTGGCGATTGCCAATCTTCACGCGCGGGAGTACATGACGACGCAGCTGGTGATGCGCCAGGCGGAGATCACGCTCCGGTGCCGGCGGGATAATGTAGCAGGCACGAATACGAAGATCAGCCGAATCTTAAATCAGTGCCAGATTCATATCTTCCCTTCGGTCAATCCGGACGGAACGGCGATCAGCCAGTTTGGATTCCGCGCCATCCGGAATGCTTCCCTCAGAACCCGGCTTCAGAGGATGGCGGGCAGCAGCTGGCCGTCTCTGTGGAAGGCCAACGCGCGCGGCGTCGATCTGAACCGGAACTGGAGCAGCGGTTTCTACCAGAGAGGAACACGTGGATGGCAGGGCTACAGCGGGCCGAGAGCCTTCAGTGAGCCGGAGACAAGGGCGCTGCGGAACGCCATTCTCCGCATCCGGCGGTCCGGCCGCCTGCTCGGCATTCTGAATTATCACGCTACGGGCTCGCTGATCTACGGAAGGAGCACCGGCGCATCAAATTCCACGCGTGCGATCCGGCTCAGCAACCGGATGGCGACGACAGCGCAGGAAAGAACCGGATATACCATGCTTTCCTCGGCGGCCAATGGCACCGGTGGCTATTGCCTGGAATACTGGCGGTTTAAACGGAGGGTTCCCATTATTACGCTGGAGATCGGAACCTCGCCCTGTCCGCTTCCAGTGAGTGAGTTCATTCCCATCTGGCTGAAGAATTACGATCTGGTTTTGCGCGAAGTGATGGCGCTTGGCGGCATCCGATAAGACAAGAGAGAGGAGAACAGCATGCCTGTTTATGACTTTAACCGTGGACCGGAGAGTGCAGCGCCTGAAGCGCCGGTCTGTACCTATACGATCTATCGGACGGAGAATCAGGTTCCCACGCCGGAACAGCCGATTCTGGTACTGGACAGCCAGGAGGAATGGTCTGCTGTCTCGGAGGGAAGATTCACCAATCCGGTCCGGCGCAGCGCCTTCGAGCTTCTGGGTGACGGAACTCACCATCCCCGGGCGGATATCCTCCGGATCGACGCGAGATTCGTGGATCTGATCCGGTGGCTCGGAGACAACCGGATCAGCGTACAGCTTACCGGAAAGAACACGGATGAGGGATTTGCGGTCTATGAGATCCGGGAGATCGCGCAGAACGGCGGGAAGAAACTCTCTGCAGAGGACGGCTTCCTTCAGTTTATGATCGGGCGTCTCCTCGCGTCACCTGCTCCTTCCGAGGAGGAGAGCACCGAAGAGGAAGAGGCCGGCGATGACATGAAGCTGACCAGTCTGCAGAGCATCACGGATTTCATGAACTGCGCGGGGAAAACCCTGCCGGACAACATCCGTCTGTGGGCGCGGCGCAATCTGAATGTGGCCCGGTCGCCGGAGGTGACGGCGGAAGAGCGACGCCACGCGCAGAGAGCGCTCTCGATGATGATGAACATCCAGTGGAAGAACAGCTATTTTGAGGCGATCGATCCGGCAGAGGCAAGGCGGATCCTGGACGAAGAGCTTTATGGACTGGAGAGCGTCAAACAGCGCATCATTGAGACGATCATTCAGATCAACCGGACGCACACGCTGCCAGCCTACGGCCTGCTGCTCGCCGGCCCGGCGGGTACGGGAAAATCACAGATCGCCTATGCGGTCGCGAGAATTCTGAAGCTGCCGTGGACCACGCTGGATATGAGCTCCATCAATGACGCGGAGCAGCTCACAGGAAGCTCCCGGATCTACTCGAACGCCAAGCCCGGCATTATCATGGAAGCGTTTGCCGCAGCGGGAGAATCCAATCTGGTCTTTATCATCAATGAGCTGGACAAGGCTTCCGCCGGGAAGGGCAATGGCAATCCGGCCGATGTGCTTCTCACGCTGCTGGACAATCTTGGCTTCACCGACAACTACATTGAGTGCACGGTGCCGACTTCCGGCGTCTACCCGATTGCAACGGCAAATGACAAGGATGCGATCAGCGCGCCGCTGATGAGCAGGTTTGCGGTGATCGATATTCCGGACTACACACCGGAAGAGAAGACGATCATTTTCCGGAAATTCGCGCTGCCGAAGGTCCTGCAGAGAATGGGAATGCGCGAAGAGGAGTGCCGGATCACGGATGACGGTCTTGCCGTCATCATTGACCGGTTCCGCGATACCACCGGGATTCGCGACCTGGAACAGGCCGCGGAGCACCTGGCGGCGAACTGCCTTTACCGCATTGAGACCAGCGGCGTTTCCTCTGTCACGTACGGAGCAAAGGAGACGGCAGAGCTGTTTGGATAATAAACCTGACTGATGGCGGCACCGGACGGGAAAATATAGCGCCGCTGAGAGAATTAACGCTGGTCGCGCGGCGGTTTCCGGTATTCCTGAAATGCCACAAGAAAGACCGCAGCGATGACGATGCGCACCATTCCGACGGCAACCATCCCGGACTGCAGAGAGAACGCGCCGCGAACGGCCATGATGATGGTGAGCACCAGATAGACGATACTGATGATGCGCCGTTTTTTCATTTCCCGATTCATGTTCTTTACCTCCAAGGTGCACGTCGCAGCGTGCAAGCTGATTCACGATCCTATCTTGCCATAGGCAGATGCGGATTGCAAGTCCGGGCACGAGCGGCCTTTGCCGGCAGCGGACATGTGAGAACCGGACAAGGGAAGATGGCGGGGAGAACGATTTCCTGCTTCTGGCAGGAACATGACAGCAGAATCACGTTGGTATGAGAGGATTTCAATGAAGATTCAGATATTGGAGACGATTGAGGGAGCCAGAAAAGCGCAGGGACTGACCGTGATTATTGACGTATTCCGCGCCTTCTCACTGGAAGCCTATCTGTTCGCAAGGGGAGCAGAGCGAATCTATGCCGTGGGTCAGAAGGAGACCGCGCTGGCATTTCGGGAGGAGCATCCGGATTATATTCTGATTGGAGAGCGCGGCGGAAAGATTCTTCCGGGCTTTGATTACGGGAATTCTCCGTCACAGACGGAAGCGCAGGATTTCTCCGGCCGAACCGTGGTGCACACGACCAGTGCCGGCACGCAGGGCATCGTGAACGCATCCGGCGCGGATGAGATCATCACGGGAAGCTTGGTGAATTCGAGGGCAGATGCGGAATATATCCGCAGCCGGCAGCCGGAGGTGGTATCCCTGGTTGCCATGGGACTTGGCGGCCGGGAGTCCGCGCCGGAGGATCTGCTCTGCGCGAGGTATATTCGCGGTATCCTGACCGGGGAAGAGCTCGATATGGAGAAGGAGCTGGCCCAGCTTCGCCGCTCACCGACGGTGGACCGTTTCTTTGATCCGAAGATGAAGGAGATATTTCCCGAGGCGGATTACCGGCTTTGCACGATACCGGACCGCTTTCCTTTTGTGCTTGGCGTGAATCAGGCCGGCGACGATGTTTATCTGGTCACGAAAATGACCAAAGAATGAAGAAGGAGAGGAGAGACATGGAGAAGATGACATTTTCCACACTTCCTTACCAGCGCCCGGATTTTGCGGCTCTTTCCGGGTTCCTGGCGGAGAGCACAGAGAAGATGAAGCGCGCAGGTTCCGAGGAAGCGCTGGCCTTGCTGGATGAGGTCATTGAGGCGCTGCAGCATTTTGAATCGCAGTACCAGATCGCCTATATCCGCAACAGCATCGATACGGGCGACTCCTTCTATGACGGCGAGATAGCGTTCTTCAATGAGACGCTGCCGCATCTGGAACTGGCGAAGAAGCCGTTTTTCGAGGCGGCTCTGGCCAGTCCCGCTCTGCCGGTGATGAAAGAAAAGTACGGGGATCTGTACTTCACGAGGCTGGAGAGAAAGCAGCGGCTGGCGGATCCGCGGATCGTGGATGATCAGGTCGCTGAGAGCCGCCTGGTGCAGGAGTACTGCCGGATCACGGCCAGCGCATCTGCCGAATTCCGCGGTGAATCGCTGAATTTCTACGGACTTCTCAAAAAAATGCAGGATGCGGACCGGAACGTGCGCCGGGAGGCGATGACCTGCTGGTCGGGTCTCTATCAGTCGATCGCCGGGCGCCTCGACGAGATTTACACCGAGATGCTGGCCATCCGGCAGCGGATGGCGAAGACGCTGGGATTTGCCAGCTTTGAAGACCTGATCTTCCTGCAGATGGAGCGCTTTGACTATACGAAGGAAGACATTGCACGCTACCGCGAGGAGATCGTCCGGTACGTCGTTCCTGCGGCAGCGCAGATCTTCGAAGAGAAGAAGAAAGCCCTGCATCTGGACAGCCTTCATTTCTATGACGAGTCAGCTCCTGGCCCGGACGGAGACACAGACCCGGTTGGCACGGCTCCTGAGCTGGTAGAGAAGGCACGTCAGCTGTACCGCAGGCTGTCGCCGGAGACCGGAGAATTCTTCGACTTCATGGCGGACCATGAGATGTTTGATCTGGTCAGCCGCCCGGGCAAAGCGACCGGAGGCTACTGCACCTTCATCCCGGATGAGAAAGCACCATTCATCTTCTCCAACTTCAACGGGACGGCGGCCGACGTCGATGTTCTGACGCACGAGGCCGGGCATGCGTTCCAGTCTTATACCGCATCGCGGGCCGGCGTGCCGTTCGACGTGGTCTTCCCGACGGCGGAATCCGCGGAGATTCATTCCATGTCGATGGAGCTTCTGACTTATCCGGACATCGCGCTCTTCTTCGGGGACGATCCGGTGAAAGCTCAGCGCTACCGCCGGACGCATCTGCAGGAGGCAGTGTGCTCCGTGCCCTACATTGCCTGCGTGGATGAATTCCAGGAGGTGGTATACCGCGACAATCTGACCTCGGCGGCTGACCGCCGTGCGCTGTGGCACCGGCTGGAGCAGAAGTATCTGCCGTGGCGGGACTACGACGGAGACGCATTCCTTGCCGGCGGCGGATTCTGGATGCAGAAGCTGCACATCTTCACGATTCCGTTTTACTATGTGGATTATTCCCTGGCGCAGATGAGCGCATTTGAGTATTTCCTGCGCGCAGAGGACGACCGTGCTGCGGCGTTCCGCGACTATCTCGCGCTCTGCCGGGCCGGCGGAAGATATTCCTATCTGAAGCTGCTCTCCATCGGTGGACTGCACAGCCCGCTCGCAGCAGGGACGGTGGAGCAGATCATGAAGCAGCTCAGATGTTATATCCTTTGAGAATGCGGCAATAGAAGCACGCGCTGAAAACTGCCCTGGCGGGACGTGGGCGCTGCCTGCCAGAACAAGCAGCAACGAAAGTGCGTGCTTGGAATTGTACTGCCGGAAAGATGCGGCCGATGAGAGGCTCATGGCCGATCGAATCCGCGCGGAAAACGCGGTGGAAGGCTGCCGCATGAATAAAAAGCGCCGTCACGGAACTGGGGCGGCGGGATGGAGACGGATATGAATTGTTACCCGCTTGCGCTGTTTGACATGGACGGAACGTTGATTGATTCTATGCCTTACTGGCAGAGCTGCGGCGCAGACTATCTGGTCCGCCGCGGCTGCGTGCCGGAAGAGGGGCTCTGGGAGAAGCTGTCCACGATGTCCACGATGGAGTCCGCCGGGTATTTTCAGAAGAAATACGGCCTGAAGGAACCGGCGGAGGAGATTGTGGCGGGATTCAATGGCATCATGGAGGAGAATTATCGTCTGCGTGTGCCTGCGAAACCAGGCGTCAGAGAGTATCTGGAGCTCCTCTCCTCAGCCGGCGTTACCATGAGCATCTGCTCCGCAACATCGCGTCCACTGGTGGAGATGACACTGGAGCGGCTGGGGCTCCGGCGCTATTTCACGGATATTACCAGCTGTGATGAGGTGTCGGCAGGAAAGGACCGCCCGGATGTATTCCGCCTCGCACTGCGCCGGGCCGGCGTTAAGCCGCAGGAAACCGTGATGTACGAGGATGCGGATTTTGCTATCCGCACGGCACATCAGCTGGGAATGCATGTCGCCGCTGTCTATGATCCGACCTGTCGGAGCACGAAAGAGGAACTGGCGCCGTATTGGGATGTATATATCAGGGATTTCCGGGAGCTTCCGGTCTGCCCGCAGGAGATGCGGAAAGTCCATCAGGCGGAGGGACAGGCAGATGAAAAGTAAATTCGCTGAGGCGGCGATAGGAGTGCTATGCCTGGTGCTGACCGGCTGCGGAGCATCATCCAGTCCGGCCACGGAAGCGGTAAGTTCCGTAAAGACCACCGGGGCAGTGAAACATTCTGAAGCGGAAGCGCAAACACAATCCGGCACTTCGAATCAGGCGGACAGGACTTCCTCTGAGGCGGAGGAGCAAACAAGTGAGACGGACGCTTCAGAACCAGATACTTCCCATGACGTGATCCGACGAGATGAAGACGGCAAGTCCACCCGTGAGCTGACGGCCATGGACACCTATATGACGCTGACCGTCTATGGCAAGAGTGCTTCATCCGTGGCAGACGAGGCGGTGAATGAAATCCGCCGGATCGATGCGGAGCTTTCGGCCGAGGACAGCAGCAGTGAGATCGCGCGGCTCAACGCAGCCGGCTCCGCCGAAGTATCCGATGAGACCGCCCTGCTGATCTCGCGGGCGCTTGACATTGCGAAGGAGACGAATGGGACATTCGATCCTGCCATCTATCCGCTGATGAAGCTCTGGGGATTCCCGGATGGTAATTACCGCGTCCCGGAGGATGAGGAGATCGCACAGCTCCTTCCGCTCACGGATCCTGCCGGAATCTCCGTCTCCGGCAATGCGGTTTCCTTTGCGAAGACAGGAATGGCGCTCGATCTTGGCGGAATCGCCAAGGGCTATACTTCCTCGCATCTGATGGATCTGTTCCGGAAAGACGGAATTGAGAGCGCCATTGTGAGCCTTGGAGGAAATGTGCAGGTTCTGGGCGCCAAGGAGGATGGAAGTCCCTGGCGGATCGGCATCAATAATCCGGACGATGACGGCAGCTACCTCGGCATTCTGGAGGAGACGGACATGGCCGTCATCACATCCGGCAATTATGAGAGATATTTTGAAGAAAATGGTGTGCGCTACCACCACATCCTCGATCCC